>NZ_JABJWD010000035.1:0-599 GCF_013155425.1 Gluconacetobacter entanii
TTTTCGGTGGCCGGCAAGTCTGGTTCCATGCCGTCGAAAGAAGGCTGAGATGGTGGTGGTAAGCCGGGGCCGGTAGGTAGCTGCTTCTCTCCCGGATACAGGTCTGGAATGGCCTGTAGAGGCGGCTGTGCGCCAATTTCGGTCTTATCGGGTTGTTCATCGTCTGAGAGCAGCACAGCGGCAGAAAACAGGCTGTAGCGGATGCCATCGCGATTTCCGGACCAAGCTAACCCGGTCATTAACGATGTAAGCACAGGCCGTGCCCGGTGGGACCGATCTGTCGAACTTCGATCCAGTTGCCCTCTCGTAAAACGGGCCAAAGCCCTTTTGAGAGTATTCAAGCCGCAACCAGCCATTTTGGCCAATGTAGCTTGGGATGCGACGAGAGCATTATTGCG
Organism: Gluconacetobacter entanii; assembly: GCF_013155425.1. Taxonomy (NCBI): domain Bacteria; kingdom Pseudomonadati; phylum Pseudomonadota; class Alphaproteobacteria; order Acetobacterales; family Acetobacteraceae; genus Gluconacetobacter; species Gluconacetobacter entanii. The sequence continues at coordinate 399 of NZ_JABJWD010000035.1, forward strand.
GCCCATTTGGGAGGTCATAAGCATCATAACAGCTGCTGCTCTAGGATTTGATACAGCTAATTTTGACCATCGTTCCATAGCCGCTCGTTCGACCTGAACCCAAGTTCCGTTTGGTTGCTGTGGTTAATCCAACGTGTTTTGGCTTCATGGCCTACCCCTAGATCAAATCAGACGATTTTTCATCCAAATTTGGATGAAATT
>NZ_JABJWD010000036.1:0-13087 GCF_013155425.1 Gluconacetobacter entanii
CCGCTAAACTCAAGAACTTTCTGCCCCCGAAGCGGTGAACGGGGATATAGGCCCCTCACCAAAAACCGTCAATCCAAAAATGAAAAAAAGCGGCTTCTTTTTTCACATCGCCAGACAAAATCAGGAAGAAACAGCGGGAAACCGCCATTTCTTTTGATTTTCATAAAGTTGGCGAATCAGGGGGCGGCGTTTTTCGTATCTGACAGGGCGGCAGATTCGACCTTGTCCCCCACAACGATTCCCAACTTTTCCGTCAGGCCACCCTGCAGTTCCAGCGTCGCGCGCACCGGGCCATGGCTGCTGATATGCGCAAGGCTGAGCGGGACGGCATTTTCAACGATGGAGGAAATCCGGTTGTCCGCGCCGATAAAGACGATGTCGAGCGGCACAAGCGTATGCTGCATCCACATGTCGCTCTGGCGTGGAAAGGACCAGACAAAGATCATGCCGCCATCCGCGGGCACGGATTTGCGGTACATTTCCCCCACCTGCTGTTCGCGTGGAGTCATGGCCTTTTCCACTGAAAAGACATGACGCACATTGTCATGGCCCGTGATGGTCAGTGCGACCTTGGGCAATTCCGCCTGTGCGTGGGTGGGTTCGCCCGTTTCCTGCGCATGCGTGGCAATCGGACCGCACAGCAACAGCCCACACAGACACGCGCCGGCAATCCGGGCGGGCGTCATCACGGATGACTTCATCAATTCTCTCTCCAGCAATCGGTCCCTCCCGATCAGCGCAGAAAGAGGTTGCCCTGCCGTTCCGCCCCGATCGTGGTGGTCGGTCCATGACCGGGCAGGATCGTGACATCATCGCCAAGTGGAAGCAATTGCCGCACGATGGCTTCCTTCAGCACATCCGCATCGCCATAGGGGAAATCGGTGCGCCCGACCGATCCCTGGAACAGCGTATCGCCGACAAAGGCGAAGCGGGTCTGCGGATTGAAAAAGACGACATGCCCCGGCGTATGGCCGGGCACGTGCAGCACCCGGAATTCATGCCCGAGCAGTTCCAGACGTTCCCCATCGGTGACGAAACGATCGACATGGGCGTCATGCATGCCCTCCACGCCAAAGCGGGCGGCCTGCTGCGTGATGCTTTCAAGCAGGAACTGGTCGCGTGCGTCCGGCCCGATCAGGGGAACCGTCTCCCCTCCCTGCCGCTCGCTGAGGGCTTTCCGCAGGGCATCGGCACCACCGGCATGGTCAAGGTGGCCATGGGTCAGGATGATCGCATCGACCGTCAGGTTCCGGTCCGCGATCACCTGCAGCAGACGGGGCACATCCCCCCCCGGATCGACGACAACCGCATGGCGCGAGCGCCGGTCCCACAGGATGGAACAGTTCTGGGCAAAGGCCGTAACCGGGACGACCTCCAGCGCAAGTGACGATGGCTGCGACATCTCGGGGCTACTCCTGTGGATCCATGTTGAGTGGATGGTCCCGTCATTGAGCCATAAACAGGCCGACGGGACCACCGTTTATCAGCGGATCTTGGGCAGCGGCCACCCCGTTGCAGGAATATCGAAGTGGGACGCCAGATTGTGATCAGGGATGTTGGTCAGATCCTTCTCCAGCTTTGCGACCACGGCGGGACGCGCCTCGACATCCAGATGGGCGATGATCTGGTGCATCACTTCGCCCGGCGCGGCGATGGCGAGGCCCGGGGCCTCCTTCTTGCGCACGGCGTCGTTCAGGTACGCCGCGATCACCTTGCCATAGGCACCGTCATGGGGCGCCGTGGGGCCTTTCGCGTCATCGCTCTTGAGATGGGCGATCGTCGCAAGCCCGTGTTCGCCATGCTTGAGGATACGGGCATGCAGGCTGTCGGCGACGACGTACCAGACGGGATCAACATAATTCATGAAATATCAACTCCTTGATATGGAACAAAACGCAGAGGACATGAAACCTCACGCCAGTGCGAGCGCACAGGCACGAACATGGAGACGAACGCAGGATATTTCCAGCAGGTGACGCCCCCGTATCCGTGCTGATAGAGTAGCCCTGCCATGACACAGACCCTCACCTCCCATGATCCGCTGGACCTCGCCATTGCGTGGGCCCGCGCCGGACAGGCCACCGCCCTTGCCTGCGTCACCTCCACCTGGGGCAGTTCCCCGCGCCCCGCCGGCAGCATGATGAGTGTCAGCGCCACCGGCCGCATCGAAGGATCGGTCAGCGGTGGCTGCGTCGAAGGGGCGGTGATCGAGGAAGCGGGCGAGGTCATGCGCGACGGCCTGCCGCGCAGCCTGTCCTATGGCGTCAGCAGCGAGGACGCATGGTCCGTGGGGCTGGCCTGCGGCGGCCTGCTCGACGTGTATGTCGAATCGGTACGCACGCCCGAACATCCCGTCGGCACCCTGTCGCTCGACCTGCTTGAACAGATTTCCACCCTGCGCCGTGCGCGCCGGTCCATCATTCTTGCGACACGCCTGTCGGATGGGCGGCACATCATCCTGACCCGCACGGCCGATGGCGTGGAGGCACCCGATGCGTTGCCTGAGGATGCGGGTCATGTCGCCTCCCTGCGTGAAACAGCACGGCAGGCCTTCCACGCCGGCCGCAGCCTGCGTCATACCGACGCGCAGGAGGAGGCATGGTTCCTCCACCTCATCCCGATGCAGCCGCGCCTGATGATCGTGGGCGCGGTCCATATCGCGCAGGTGCTGGCCCCCATGGCGCAGGCGGCGGGCTTTGCCGTGACGGTCATCGACCCGCGCACGCAACTGGCTACAGTGGAACGCTTCCCCGGCATCGCGCTGGATACACAATGGCCTGACGAAGCCCTCGACCATCTGCGCATCGACAACCAGACCGCGATCGTCACCCTGACGCATGATGCAAAGCTCGATGACCCGACGCTGCGCCATGCCCTGCGCGGGCCGGCCTTCTACATAGGGGCGCTGGGGTCGCGCAAGACACAGGCATCGCGGCTGGCGCGGCTGAAGGAAGACGGGTTTTCCGAGGACCAGGTCCGCCGCATCCATGGTCCCGTCGGGCTGGCCATCGGGGCGATCGGGGCGGCGGAAATCGCGCTGTCCATCCTGGCGGAAATCGTCGCGGTCCGCCGCAACGCGCCGCTGGGCCGTCATCCCGGCTGGGCATGATCGCCGACGCGCCCTGCGCCACGGACGCCGTCGTCCTTGCCGCGGGGCTGTCACGCCGGACATTTCCACGACACAAGCTGCTGGCCCGCGATGCGAATGGCCGCCCCATGATCGCGACGACCATCCGGCGCATACAGGCCAGCACCGTGCGGCGCATCATTATCGTGCTGGGCTACCGCGCGGATGAAGTGCACGACGCGATCATGCCATGGCTGGATGCGCACCGTCCCTTCCCCCACCTGATCCATGCGCCGGATCATGCACGCGGCCTGTCCGCCAGCCTGCGCACCGGGATCGAAGCCGCGCAGGCGGGCAGGGCGGATGCGGCGCTCATCTGCCTTGCCGACATGCCGCTGGTGCCGACGGGACTGCTGGACCGCATGATCGCGGCCCATGCCGCCTGCCATCCATCCGCCGTCACGGTCATGCATGGCGGGCGGCGTGGCCATCCCGTCCTGTGGGACCGGCGGATGTTTCCCGACCTGCTGCGGATTGATGGAGACCGTGGCGCGCGCGACCTGCTGCGCCGGATGGGCCACGGACTGCTGCAACTGGAGGCCGGGCCGGAAATCCATGAGGATTTCGACACGCCCGCACGGCTGGAGCGATTCTCCACCCTGTCGCCCGTTTCCTGAACACCCCGCTGCTCTCTTGACCTCGGGCGCGCGCATGGCACACAGGACGGGCGAGCGGGCGGCCATTCAGGCGACCGCTCCTTCACCACCCAGGGAACAGAACCATGAGCAAGATTATCCGCAGCGATTCGAACGACATCCTGTCCAAGGTCGTCGAATATCACGGCTTCCTCTTCACGCAGGGATTCGTGGCGCGCGACCTGTCCGCCGACATCACCGGGCAGACCAAGGACGTGCTGGAACAGATCGACGCCGCACTTGAGGCACACGGCACCGACAACACCCGCCTGCTGCAGGCCCAGATCTGGGTGAAGGACATCACCGAGCGCGACGCCCTGAACAAGGTCTGGAGCGCATGGCTGCCCAAGGGTGGCGCCCCGGCCCGCGCCTGCGTCGAAGCCAAGATGGCCCATCCCGACGTGCGCGTCGAAATCATGATCATCTGCACGAAATAATCCGTTCCGGCGGACCATGGCGAAGGGTGGCGGGGCACGAATCAAGTGTCACATTTATGCCACTCTTCGTCTCTACATGCTGATCTTCCCGTAGTGCGAATCAAGACATAAAGCCGTGAAAAGTGGCGCTGAAAGCAGATGTTTTTAGTCCTGTTAAGGAATATGTTCCTATTTTTTGGTTTCTGAGAGGCTTTTCTACGAAAACTTGCGCACTCGTGATCGAGATGCGCCGCACAGGCTTGTCAGGATTGCAAACAGCTTGCTACTTCACATGGGCGGGATGCAACGACCCCTACGGCATAACCCAGAGGCGGAGACTTTAAGAGAATGCGGATCGGCAGTCTGAAGCGTGGCTTTTACCTATCCGCCTTTACAGCCTCTTTCGGGTTGCTGATATCGGGCACCACACAGGCCCGCACCGTTCGCCATGCCGCATCCCATCACACGGTCCCGCATGTCACGCATGCCGCAACCACGCATCGCAGCAGCATGTATCATGCGACCTACCGCACCCACCGTCATGAAACCGGCCACGTCATCCAGTGCGTTGCCTTCGCCAAGAGCGCGTCCAACGTCATGATCCGCGGCAACGCGGCCGACTGGTGGCGTAACGCCGCAGGCCGCTATGCCCGTGGCAACACGCCCGAGGAAGGCAGCATCCTGAACTTCCGTGCCACGCGCCGGATGCCGCTGGGCCATGTCGCCGTTGTCCGGCAACTGGTGGACAGCCGGACGGTCATCATCGACCAGTCGCATTGGGGACAACGCGGCGTCAGCCGGAATGTTTCCGTCATCGACGTCTCCCCCAACAATGACTGGTCCGCCGTGCGCGTTGCACTCAACAGCCGCAACGGCGCATTCGGCAGCATCTATCCCACCTATGGCTTCATCTATGGCCGCCCCGAAGGCAGCGGCCGTGGCAACACCAGCCAGCAGGTCGATATGATGACCGCCTACCAGCAGGTTGACCGCCAGCCCATCGCCACCAGCCGCAAGGGCCATCATGCGGTGACCGAAATCGCGGAAGCCCCCGAACCCGTTTCCACGGATTCGTCCTCCCTCGCCTTCGAAGACGACGCACCCAACCGTTCCTGGGAATAACCGGGAACGCGGCAGCGCTGGCGCGCCGCACTTCGACGTCGGGTCAGGATATATCCTGAAGTCATGAAAGTTTCTGGATGCCGCCTTTTTTAAAAAAGGCGGCATTCTTTTTAAAGCTTTTACGACGTCATCAGCCGAATCAAGCGATGGCTGTCACACACCGGGCCGTCCGGCCCGGTGATAGGGATGGCCGATCGCGATCGCCCGTGCACGATACAACTGCTCCGCCAGAAGCCCCCGCACCAGCATGTGCGGCCATGTCATCGCCCCCAGCGACAGGGTTTCATCCGCGCGTTCGATGACGCAGCCATCAAGCCCTTCCGCCCCACCGATCAGGAAACAGATGGGACGTGACAGGCCCATCCAGCGTTCCAGCGCCCGGGCGAAGGACAGGCTGTCATAGGTGCTGCCGCCCTCATCCATCGCCACGACCTGCGCACGCGCGGGCAGCGCCGCCAGCAGCGCCTGCCCCTCACGTCGCTTGGCCTCTCCCGCCGCACCACGCCCTTCGGGCACTTCCGTCAGCTTGAGGCGCGGGGAAAGACGTTCGGCATAGCGGTTGAACAGGTCCTTTTCGACCCGGTCCTTCATCCGCCCGACGGCAATCATGTGCAGCAAGGCTGTATCAGCCCAGCGGATCGACAGGCTCTTCGGGGGGGGTATCGAGTTCCTTGCCCCACATCCGTTCCAGGCCATACATCTCGCGCGCTTCGGCCTTGAACAGGTGGACAATGATGTCGCCTGCGTCGATCAGGACCCAGTCGGACCCATTTGCCCCCTCGATCAGCACGCGCTTGAGCCCGACTTCGCGCAGCTTGCGCTCGATATGCGACGCCATGGCCGTGATCTGGCGGTCCGCAACACCGGTGGCGATCACCATGCGATCGGCAAAGGCCGCGCGCCCGCGCAGGTCCAGCACGACGATATCCTCGCCCTTGTCATCGGACAGGCTGTTCGTGATGATCTCCAGATAGGTCTCGACCTTCGGGTCGATCACCGGTTCGCGCTGTTCCGATGCGGCGGGGCCGGCGACGGCGGCTTTCTTGCGCGGGGTGCCCGGCGCGGTGACCGCACTGCCCAGCGGGGCGACGGATGCTGCTGCGGTCTTGGTGCCCGTACGGCGTTTTGCACCCGTTTCGGCTGAAGGCTTCCTGATGATGGCTCTCACTCCTGTCGGGGTGCCCGCGCATGCCCGGCAGGCATGGTCAGGCCGGGCGGTGGCCCGATGCACGTATTTCTGTCGCTGATATAGCGTTCTGCGGCGCGGGAAGAAAGACCCATGCGCATCCGCCATATCGTGTCAGGACCGGCGCTTCACGCGCGGGACGGCGCGCGGACGCCATATAACGCGCGACCAGTCCCCGCAACGCCGCCGGATTATAGCCCGGGCGCGGCAGGATCGCGACCGGCACAAGCTGCATGATCCGCCGCCACTGCCGCCAGCGCGCCATCTGCGCCAGGCCATCCGCCCCCATCAGCCAGACAAAGCGGGCACAGGGAAAACGCCGTCTCAACTGCGTAATCGTATCAACCGTGTAACGGGTTCCCATGCGGCTTTCGATATCCGTGGCGATGATCCGCCGCCCGAACGGGGCGACACGCCTGCGGGCCTGTTCCAGCCGCTGCTTCTGCGGGGCCATGCCCGCCACGGGCTTCAGCGGATTCCCCGGCGACACCAGCAGCCAGACCTGATCGAGGGCCAACTGCCGTAGCGCACGGCAGGCCAGTTGGATATGCCCCTCATGGATGGGATTGAACGACCCGCCCAGCAGCCCGATACGCGTCCGGCGACGATCCCCGCGCACGGGTATGGTGGAAGAAGCCTCCGTCATGCCACAGACATCGCGCGTTTCAGGGACGGACCTGTCCGGTGCCGATCACCTCGTAACGGAACGTGGTCAACTGCTCCAGCCCGACAGGGCCGCGGGCATGGAAACGCCCGGTGGCGATGCCGATTTCCGCCCCGAACCCGAACTCCCCCCCGTCACAGAACTGGGTGGAGGCATTCCACATGACCACCGCGCTGTCGGTTTCATTCAGGAAACGCGTCGCGACAGCGGCATCTTCGGTAATGATGGCCTCGGTATGGGAACTGCCATAACGCACGATATGGGCCAGCGCGTCATCAATCCCGTCCACCACGGCAACAGACATGACTGCATCGAGCCATTCGGTAGCGAAATCCTGCTCCGTCGCGGGCGGCAGGTCGGGCACGATGGCGCGTGCGCGTGCATCGGCACGGAACGTACAGCCCTTCGTCGCCAGGTCCTCCACCAGTCCGGGCAGAAGCATCGGGGCGATCGCGCTGTCGATCAGCAGCGTCTCCGTCGCACCACAGATGCCCGTGCGCCGCATCTTGGCGTTAAGCACGATGCGCCGCGCCATTTCAGGGTCGGCGGCGGCATGGATATAGGTGTGGCACAGCCCCTCGGCATGGGACAGGACCGGCACGCGGGCTTCGCGGCACACGCGCTCCACCAGTGACTTGCCCCCGCGCGGGATCAGCAGGTCGATCAGGCCGGATGCCGCCAGCATGTCCGCCACATGGCGACGGTCGGCATCGGGGGGGATCTGCACCGCATCCACCGGCAGCCCCGCGGCCCGCAGGCCCGCCTGCATCGCGGCGTGGATCACGCGCGCGCTGTTGAGGCTGTCGGACCCGCCGCGCAGGATCACCGCATTGCCCGACTTGATGCACAGGGCGGCGGCATCGGCCCCCACGTTGGGGCGGCTTTCGTAAATCATGCCGATCACACCCACCGGCGTTGCGACACAGCGTATTTTCAGCCCGTTGGGGCGGCTCCATTCCGACAGCACGCGGCCGACCGGATCAGGCAATTGCGCGACATCTTCCAGCCCCTTTGCCATCGCCTCGATCCGTGCGTCATCAAGGGTCAGGCGATCGCGGAAGGAAGCCGCGCCGGCAAACGCCGCCACGTCGCGCGCATTGGCCGCCAGCAGTTCGGCGCGCGCCGCACGCAGCGCCGTCGCCGCATGGCGCAGGGCCGCATTACGCTGCTCCGTCGGGCTGTGGCCCAGCATACGGCCCGCAGCGCGGGCGCGCCGGGCCATGTCGGCCACAACCGTGGGCGCGCTCTCGGGAACCGGGGCATGATCCATGGATGTGGACGTGGTGGAAGTCGTCATGCCCGTGGGTTTCCCTGTCATTTACTGCGGGATGCGGATCACCGGACCCCCACCCCGTCCTGCCTCAGACGTTGAAGCGGAACAGCAGGACGTCGCCATCCTGCACCACATAGTCACGTCCTTCGATTCGCAGCTTGCCGGCCTCTTTCGCGCCAGCTTCGCCATTGCACTGGATATAGTCGTCATACGCAACGGTTTCGCAGGCGATGAAGCCACGTTCAAAATCATTGTGAATGACGGCGGCGGCCTGTGGCGCGCGCATCCCGGCCGTGATCGTCCAGGCCCGCGTCTCCTTCGGGCCGACCGTGAAGTACGTCCGCAGGCCCAGCAGGCGGTACCCCGCCGCGATCACGCGATCCAGTCCGCTGTCACTCAGGCCCAGCCCTTCGAGGAATTCGGTGCGGTCCTCGGCGCCCAACTGGCTGACTTCCGCCTCGATCGCGGCGGAAACGACCACCACGGCCGCCCCTTCGGCCTCGGCACGGGCGCGGACGCTGTCGGAAAATGCATTGCCGGTCGCGGCCGATCCCTCGTCCACGTTGCAGACATACAGCACCGGCTTGGACGTCATCAGGTTCAGGCGACGCACCGCTTCTTCCTGCCCTTCGGGGATGGCGGTGCGGGCGGGCCTGCCCTCACGCAGGGCGGCGATCAGCGGTTCCATCAGTTCGACCAGGGCCGCCGCCTCACGGTCGTTGCCGCGCGCCTTCTTCTGCAGCGCGACGATCCGCTTTTCCAGCGACTCGAGGTCGGCCAGCATCAGTTCCGTCTCGATGATCTCCGCATCGCGCAGCGGATCGACCCCGCCCTCGACATGGGTGATGTCATCGTCCTCGAAACAGCGCAGGACGTGGATGATGGCGTCAACCTCGCGGATGTTGGCCAGGAACTGGTTGCCCAGCCCCTCGCCACGCGATGCGCCACGCACAAGGCCCGCGATATCGACGAATTCAAGGCTGGTCGGCAGGATCTTCTGCGACTTGCCGATACGCGCCAGTTCCGCCAGCCTCGGGTCGGGTACGGCGACACGCCCGACATTCGGCTCGATGGTGCAGAAGGGATAATTCGCCGCCTGCGCCGAGGCCGTTTCAGTCAAGGCGTTGAACAGCGTGGACTTGCCGACATTCGGCAGCCCCACGATCCCGCAGTTGAAGCCCATATCCCCTATTCCCCCGTATGGCTGGCCATTCTGGTCATGAACAGTTCCGGCTGCCCGTCCGCAAGCAGCGCCGCCGTATCCGACAGCGCATCAAGCATGGGGTCGAGCCACAGCCGGTCATCGCGCGAAAAATCGCCCAGCACATGCCCCGTCACCCTCTCCCGGGTGCCGGGATGGCCGATACCGATCCGCACACGCCAGTAATCCTGTGTGCCAAGCATGCGGTCCATGGACCGCAGCCCGTTATGTCCTGCCGCCCCGCCACCGCGCTTGACGCGGATACGGCCGGGGGCAAGGTCAAGTTCATCATGAAATGCCGTGATGGCATCGGCCGACAGCTTGTAGAAGGCCGCCGCCTGCTGAACGCTCTCACCCGAGAGGTTCATATAGGTCTGCGGCTTGAGCAGCATGACCTTGTGGCGGCCGATATGCCCTTCGCTGACCTCGCCGCGAAAGCGCTTGCGCCACGGGGAGAACCCGTGGCGCTCGGCGATCCGGTCAACGGCCATGAACCCGACATTGTGGCGATTCCGGCTCATCCCCGGTTCGGGGTTCCCCAATCCGGTCCAGAGGAGCATGGCGTCTCTCCAGTCGTGTCAGGTTCGCGTTATCAGCCAGCGGCTTCCGGGGTCTCGGCTTCCGCAGCCTCTTCCTCGACATCGACGGTCGGCGCGGCGATCGTGGCAATGACGAAGTTCGGGATGTGCTGGACCGGCACGACATGTTCCGTGCCCTTGAGGTCTTCCCAGCGCACGTTGTCATGGATGTCGAGCTTCGACAGGTCCGCGCTGAAGCCTTCGGGCATGTTGGCGGGGTCGGCCACGACGTCCACGGTGTGACGCACGATGTTCAGCACGCCGCCGCGCTTGATGCCGGGGGAGGTTTCTTCACCGGTGAAGGTGATGGCCACTTCGACATGCACCTTCTGCCCTTCGGCAAGGCGCTGGTAGTCAACATGCAGCGGGGCATCGGACACCGGGTGCAACTGGATTTCGCGCAGCAGCGCGTGCTCCGTCTTGCTGCCGTCGATGGAGATGTCATAGATGCGCGAACGCCAGCCCGGCTTGTGCAGTTCGCGCGCCACGATGCGCGGATCAAGCGCGATCAGCGCGGCTTCCTGCTTGCCGCCATAGATGACACCGGGAACAAGCCCGGCACGTCTCGTCGCCCGCGCTGCCCCCTTACCAGCCTTCGCGCGCGAAGAAACATCGATTTTCGTGAATTTGGTCACTTGTCTGCTCCTGAAACACAAGGCGCGCCGGCCTCCAGGGGTGCCAGCGCGTGCGCGGCCTTTAACGGAAAAAGCCGCCAGATGCAACGCCAGCCCGCATTTTCACGCCATCCGGCCGGGCAGTGCGTTTCAGGACGCCTTTCAGACCAACCACTTGATAAAAATAACAGTTTCCGGGCGCCGCCTTTTGATCGAAAAAGGCGGCGTTCTCCGAAGCTTTCTGAAAAAAGCTTCACCGGAAACTTCTTTACGATTTATCGGGCCTTCAGGAAAACGCCGTCAGTTCCCACGGCTTTCCCTCGCCCTCGGGCTGTGCCCACATCGGCGTGGCGTTGGGCAGGCGCACATTGGGCTTCAGCCCCATTGCCGCGCGCAGGGCGCGGAACATGCCGCCATGACACACGACAAGCGGCACACCGGGCGCCTGTGTGGCGCGATTGATGGCCGAGACCGCGCGTTCACGCAGTTCGGCAAAGCTTTCGCCGTCGGCGGGGGTATATTTACCGGCAATCCAGCTATCGTACCAGTCCCCCATCGGCTTGCCTTCCTCCGCGCCGAAGCAGACTTCCTTCAGCCCGTCGTCAAGCTGCACCTCGAACCGGGGGGCGCCATGCTGCGCCAGCACCTCCGCCACGATTTCGGCCGTGCGCCGGGCACGGCCCAGCGGGGAGGAAACGATACGCGCGATCGGGTGCGCGCCCAGATGCCGCGACAGCACCAGCCCGGCCTGCCGCGCCTGCTCCACCCCCCGGGCATTGAGCGGGATGTCGGTCCGGCCCTGTGAACGCCCTTCGGCATTCCAGTCCGTCTCCCCATGTCGCAGATACCAGTAGGGCCGTGCGAGCAGGTCCGTCATCAGCAGGTTCCTTCTTGAGTGGCTCTGTGGGCGATAGCCTCCACATGGCGGGGGGTCAATTCAATCCCCCGACACACTATGAAATAAATCTGTCCCGGTCAGTGACGCCGGTCAATGGCGGCATCAGTCGAACAGCGACGACACCGAACTTTCATCGGACACCGCGCGCATCGCGCGCGACAGCAGGTTGGCGGTGCTGATCTGGCGGATGTTGTGCGACTGGCGCACGTCTTCCGTCTTGGCGATGCTGTCGGTCAGGGTCAGCATCTGCAGCGGCGACTGCCCGATGCGGCTGACCGCCCCCCCCGTCAGCACGCCATGGGTCACATACGCCTCCACCGCCGCGGCGCCATGGCGCATCAGCGCTTCGGCCGCATTGCACAGCGACCCGCCGCTATCGACGATATCGTCCACAAGGACGCAGTACCGGCCGCGCACGTCACCGATCACGTTCATCACCTCCGACACGCCCGCGCGCTCACGCCGCTTGTCGATGATGGCAAGATCCACGTTCAGGCGCTGCGCCAGCTGGCGCGCACGCACCACGCCGCCCACGTCGGGGGAGACGATCATCAGGTTGTGCGGGCCGCCGGGGATGTTGAGATCCGGCGCTTCGTAAGGCAGCGGCGCCTCCTGCCCCATCCGGCCCTTGATGTCGCGGGTGAACAGCGGGGCGGCATACAGGTTGTCCACGGGAATGTCGAAGAACCCCTGGATCTGCATGGCGTGCAGGTCCATCGTCAGGATGCGGTTGGCCCCGGCTTCGACCAGGATGTTGGCGACCAGTTTCGCGCTGATGGGGGTGCGGGGGCCGGATTTGCGATCCTGCCGGGCATAGCCGAAATAGGGCATGACCGCCGTGATGCGCCGGGCCGAGCCACGACGCAGCGCGTCGAGCATGATCAGCAGTTCCATCAGGTTGTCATTGGTGGGTGAGCAGGTGCTCTGGATGACAAACACATCCTCGCCACGCACGTTCTCATGGATCTCGACAAAGATTTCCATGTCGGCGAAGCGACGGACGGTCACGTCGCACAAGGGCATCCCCAGTTCGACCGCAACTTTTTCAGCAAGGGGCAGATTACTGTTACAGGCGACGATTTTCATCTTGCGACGTTCCCGGACGACGTGAGGCGAAGCGGCCGTGGCAGGCCACTTCCGTTTTCATGGATCGGCCGGGTTCTAGCAATCGCGCCAGTCCCTGTCACCACCGCACCCCCCGAAGATGGGCCTGAACACATCAACGCGGACCTGCGTCGCGAACACGCCTGTCCATCGTGGCGTGGCGGCCACACTCCGCCCGCCATTACCGCGTGGGCGGAAGCGTGACCCCCGGCAGGCGCCGCGCGGGCGCGGCCTGGGTGGGGGCGGCGCATGCCGGATGGCGCGGGGCG
>NZ_JABJWD010000037.1:0-13808 GCF_013155425.1 Gluconacetobacter entanii
GTCACCGCCCATGACGGCGGGCACAGCCATGCCAGCGCCAGCCACATCCCGCACAGGCACGTCCCCACCCCCATCAGGCCCCGGTTGCCCCACCGCCGGGCGAGTGTCGCGCTGCACGCGCTGCCGCACAGGCCCAGCACGTTCATCGCGCCCAGGATCCAGCCCGCGTCATGGTCGCTGCCGCCCAGCACGAAACGCACGTAATAGACCAGCGCCCCGAACATGAAGGTCGAACCCAGCATCACAAGGATCATCGCCCCCGTCAGGCGCAGCCACCCACCATTGCGCAGCAGCGCACGCGCCAGCACCCGCACCGGCAGGCGGTCGCGGTGCGCACGGGCGCGTTCGTGGCACAGCGTAGCCACAAGCCCCAGCAGGGCGGCGACCACCACCGCAACAATCATCATGAACAGCATGAAGCCGTGCCGCCTGTCGCCATGGCCCAGCCAGTCCACCGCCGGCAGCGCCAGCACCGCGATCAAGAGCGTGCCACACCCCGCCCCCACCATGCGCGCGCTGGCAAGGCGCAGGCGGATGGCCGGGTCGTCGGAAATCAGGCTGGTCAGCGCGCCATAGGCGGTGTTGGTCACGCTGTAGGTCACGCACAGCCCCATATAGGTGACGCAGGCCCACACGTAACGCGCCACGCCCGCCTGCCCGCCCATCGGCACGAAGGCCAGCACGATCATGAAGGCGAACGGCAAAAGCCCCGCGCGCAGCAGCGGCAGCGCCTGCCGTCCCGCCGGGCGGCGGTCGATCACCATGCCCACCACCGGGTCGGCCACGATGCTGATGGCGCGCGCGCACAAAAGGATGAGGGCGACGGACGCGGGCGGGAACAGGCAGATGTCGGTATAGAAATATTCCAGGTAGCTGAGCATCAGCCCCCAGATGATGTTGAACGCAAGGTCCCCCGCCCCGAACGCCAGCAGTTCACGCGTGCCAAAGGCGGGCGTTCGCGCCGTATCCGCCGCGACAGGGGAAAGGGGAAGGATCTGCACCGCACCGTCTCTGCTTCAGCAAGGCATCAGCATGGCACGCTTCCCCCCACCCGTCGATCCTTCCTTACCGGCGGGTCCCGAAGCACTGCGCATCGGTGGGGAAGCGACGGTTGCGCACGTCATCGGCATAACGGGCGGCGGCATCGTCGATCATCGCCCCCACCTCGGCATAGCGGCGGACGAAGCGGGGGGTGAAATCGCCGAACGCCCCGATCAGGTCGTCAACCACCAGAACCTGCCCGTCGCAGGCTACCGAGGCACCGATGCCGATGGTCGGCACCGCGAGTTCCTGCGTGATGGCGCGCGCCACGGGTTCGACCGTGCCCTCGATCACGACGGCGAACGCCCCGGCGTCGGCAATGGCGTGGGCGTCGGCCGTGACCTTCGCCGCCTGTGCCGCATCACGCCCCTGCGTGCGGAAACCGCCCGTCGTGTTGACCGCCTGCGGCATCAGGCCGACATGCCCGCATACCGGCACCCCGCGCTGCGTCAGGAAACGCACCGTCTCCGCCATTTCCGCGCCACCTTCCAGCTTGACCGCGCCGCATCCCGTCTCCGCCATGATGCGCGCGGCATTGCGGAACGCCTGCGCGGGGGATTCCTGGTACGACCCGAACGGCATGTCCACGACCACCAGCGCACGGTGCGACCCGCGCATGACGGCCGCGCCATGGGCGATCATCATGTCCATCGTGACGCCAACCGTGCTGGGCAGGCCATAGACCACCATGCCAAGGGAATCCCCCACCAGCATGACATCCACATGCGCATCAAGCCGCTGCGCCACCGGCGCGGTATAGGCCGTCAGCCATACGCCCGGCACCTCGCCCTTGGTCACGTCACGGATGGTTCGGCGACGGGTCTGTGTGGTGGTACTCAATGAAACCTCCTGCCAATGGGACGCGATGGAACCCCGCAAGGGGCCACGCGCCGCTGCACCCGGATATCGCAGCACGAACGCCGTTGTAAATACACAGGGGTGGCAGGAGGATGCAGGCCGGTTGGGAGTGGGGGAAGGGTCTTCTTTTTCTGAAGAAAAAGAAGCAAAAAGACTTTTGAATATTATGGTGATTTTTGGAAAGGATATAGAATTATTCCCTCCACATATTATGGAACATGCCCTGAATTCATAAAAGTTTTTGGTGAAGCTTTTTTCAAAAAGCTTCGAAAGGGGCCACACCCGGAAAAAGGGTGCCCAACACCGCCCGCACCCCCTACCATACGTCCCCACCCATGAACCGCACACAGGGCCATGACCATGACACTCCCCTGCACGCAGGCCGACCTGCACGACCTTGCCGCGCGTTTCGCCACCCGCGCGGCCGCGCATGACCGCAGCGGGGAAATCGCGACCGAGAACCTTGCCGACCTGCAGCGCGCCGGCCTTCTGGGGCTGAGCGTCCCGCGTGCCTTTGGCGGGCAGGCGGCGCCGCTGCGTGATATCGTGACCGTCGTGGCGGCACTGGCGCAGGGCGATCCGTCCACGGCGCTGATCGTGGCGATGCAGTACCTGCAGCACGCCGCCATCGCCGCATCGGGCACATGGCCCGAGGACCTGCGCCGCAGGGTCGGCGAAAGCGCGGTGCGCGAGGGCGCGCTGCTCAACGCGCTGCGGGTGGAGCCTGACCTTGGCACGCCGTCGCGCGGGGGACGTCCCGCGACACGCATCCGCCGCGACGCGCAGGGATGGAGGCTGGACGGAACCAAGATCTATTCCACAGGCTCGACCGCCCTGCGCTGGGGCCTCGTCTGGGTCAGCACGGAGGAGGAACCGTTCCGCACCGGGCAGGTACTGGTGGACATGCGCACGCCGGGCATCCGGATCGAGAAGACATGGCACCAGATGGGCATGCGCGCGACCGGCAGCCATACCGTCATCTTTGACAATGTGCGCCTGCCCGATGACGCGATCGCGGACCTGCGCGCGCCGGAGGCGTGGCAGGAGAAGGACAGTTTCGTCGCCATCTGGCATGCCATCGTGATCGCGGCGCTGTATGACGCGGTGGCGCGGTCGGGGCGGGAATGGCTGGTGTCGTTCCTGCATGACCGCGTGCCCTCCGGCCTTGGCAGACCGCTGGCGACGCTGCCGCGCTTCGAGGTGCTGCTGGGCGAGATCGAGGCCCTGCTGCTGCCGAACACGGCGCTGCTGTCGCATGCGCTGGCGCGGGAGGAGGACGGGACGCTGAGCCTTGCCGAGGCGAACATGGTGAAATATGTCATGACGGAGAACGCGATCCGCGCCACCGAACGCGCCATCGCGGCGATCGGCAATCCGGGACTGTCGCAGGACAACCCGCTGGAACGCCATTACCGCGATGTCCTGTGCGGGCGCATCCATACCCCGCAATCCGACACGGCGCTGATGCTGTCGGGACGCACGGCGCTGGCGCGGGGCCTGACATCGCCTGCATGATCCACGAAAGGATACGACATTGGGACTGGGACGGACCGATATCTGGCGCACGGGCATCATCAATGCACCCATGGCGCAGGTGCTGCGCGATGGCGTGGGGGCGCACCCGGTCACATGGATCGACAATCCCGGCCCGTTCCGCTTCATCGCCGACCCGTTCGGCATCTGGCAGGACGGGCGCCTGTATGTCTTTGCCGAGGCGTATGATTACCGCGTGAAAATCGGGCGCATCGACGTGTTCGTGTTCGACCGTGCCCTGACGCTTGTGGAACACTGCCCGGTGCTGGTCGAACCGTGGCACCTGTCCTATCCCGTGATCGTGCGCGATACCGACGGCACGCTCTACATGATGCCCGAATCCGGCCGGTCGGGGCAGCAGAACCTGTATCGCGCCACCGACTTCCCCTATCGCTGGGAACGGGTGCCCGAATTCTCATTCCCCGGCGCCGCGGTCGATGCCTCCCCCATTTTCCACGACGGACGGTGGTGGATGTTCCATGCCCCGTGGGGACAGTCCGCGACCGACCGCATCAGCCTGCTGCATGTCGCATGGGCCGACCGCCTGATGGGGCCGTGGCATCCCCACCCGGGCAATCCCGTGCGCCGCGACATCCGCAGCACCCGCCCCGGCGGCACGCCCATCGTGACCGAAGACGGGTTGGTACTGCCGACGCAGGACTGCGCCCATACCTATGGCGGGGCGATCACGCCACTGCATGTCACCACGCTGACGCCGCAGCATTTCGAGGCCCGGGCCGGTGCCCCCCTGCACGCGCCCGCGACCTTCGCCCCGTTCAACGACGGGATGCACACCCTGTCTGCTGCCGGCGACGTGACATTGTTCGACGCCAAGCATACCGATCCGTCCATCGTCGGCCGGGCGCTGGTGGAACTGGACCGACTGGTCCTGCGCCGCCTGTGGCGGCAGGGAACAGGTGTATAGGTAAATAAACGTCCGGGGTGCCTGCCGGGACAGGAATTTTCCATCTCCTAAGTAGAAATCCGGGAGATCGTGGAACTTTTCTCAAAACCGGCACCATACCAATGGTATAACCATTCCCCTTCCAACAAAAAGGCAACGGGTCCGGATCGTTTATACTGCGCCGGGGTGCCCCGGAACGCGACGCCAGGGCCGTCCCCCATGTGCCACATGCGGGGGGAAGGCGGACCTGTATCACGAAAGATCATGCTGTCCGCATGGACATCCGGAAGGCAGGCCCGGACCGTCCGTTGGCCGCACCCACGTAAGAAAGTGCGACCTGTCCTATTTTTAACTTGATGTTAAGAATGGTTATCAATAAACATGGTCAGGCATCACGCCTCCGGGTTATTGCCCGAACGATGCTGGCCGCGACGCCATCCGTCGCGCACACACGACCCCGGCATCCATGCGGCAGGTGCTCCTGCGCGCGGGACACCACCATTCGCCACATCCCCACCATTGCGGGCCATGCGTGACCGGCCATGCCCCTGCCACCCTGCTCCTGACCCTCCCTGCCCACCGGACCGGACCCCATGGGCCAAGAAGGATCTTATGATGCGCGAAACCCACTGCACCCGGGCCATCTGGCACCTGACCCATTCCCGTCCGGAGGTCCTGGTTGACTATTTCAACCCGTGGACGCCGATGTCACGCCAGGTCAGCATGCTGACGCACCGTTTCAGCGTGGTCTCCGCCCTGTGCGAACAGGTCGGTGTGGACGAGGAACTTGTGGTGTTGCGCAATGCACTGGCCTTTCACCTGCTGCGCGCGGCGACATGGTGGCGGATCGATTTCGCCGCCCCGCGTGTCGCGGGCATGCCCACCACGCGCTTCATGGCCCATATCCATGCCCATATCGACCGCGTGGCGGAGGATGAAAGCCTGTTCGACGTGCTGACATGGCAGCACCACATGCGTCGTGGCGACACATCGCATGTCATGGTGCTGGGCACCGACCCGCTGTGCCGGGGGGGGACCGCCATCCTGTACGGAATCGACGGCCAGCGGCGTTTCCGCTTTGCCCTGTGCGAAGGCCGCACGGGCAGGGGCCTGACATGGGATGCGACGGCGCATGGGGATTTCGTGTCCACCTGCCTCGACGCCCGCGCACGGCACAGCATGGTCGAAACCGGCAACGAGGTACTGGGCGAATGGGAGGACGCGCGCATCGAACATGCCCGCGCGGCGAAATACCATACCCTGCATTTCCGCCACGACACCACGCGCCCGGTGATTGACCGCTATATCGAGGTGCTGGGCGAGATGACGCGCTGCCGGTCGCGCTTTGGCCGGTTCGAATTCGGCAACATCCTGAACCACATCGCCTTCCTGCTGGTGCGCGCGGCCCATGAACGCCAGGTCTCCGTCGCCAGTGTCCTGCGCGAAGGCACGGCACAGCCAATCAACCTGCGCGTGGCCAACAGCATCAAGAAACGCGCCCGCGCCCATGTCGCCCACGGCGTAGACCCGCTGTTGCAGGACGGGCTTGATGCGATGCTTGACGGCGTGGTGTCGGGCTATTCCCTGTCCGGGCAGGTCTAGACCTTATTTACGACTAAAAGTTTTTGGTGAAGCTTTTTTCAAAAAGCTTCAGAAGACGTCGCCTTTTTAAAAAAAGGCGACACCCCAAAAACCTTTATACCTTTCATCAACCGCTTGCGTGCAAACAGTCACCTGACAAAAAACGGCCCCTCCCGCCAACCGGAAGGGGCCGTCCGTCATTCCCGCAACCCTCAGGGCGCCTGCTGCGGGGTGGTCTGCCCGGGGGCCTGCTGCACGGTGGCGGACGGGGCGATGACGCGGTTCATCACCTCGAACGATACGGCGTCGGTCACGGTGACATCGACGGTATCACCCACCTTTACGGTGTTCAGGAAATCCTGCATCGCCTTTTGCTGCACGACCTCGGTCCGGGTGATCTGGTCCGCATCGTCGAACGTGATCAGGTGCTGCGCCGGGTCAACCGCCAGCACATGCACCCGTTCGCGACGGTTGGAGACCAGCATGCCATGCGGGTGCAGTCCCGCGTACCCCTTGGCCGACGTAATGGTCGATTCCGGCGGCTCCGTACCGGGCGGGACGATGGAGACGGCCATCGTCTTGAAAAAACGGATATTGATCTTGTCACCGGCCTGCAGGTGCGGGACATTGCGGGCCTCCGGCGGGATACGCACGGTCACGAGGTCACCGGTATGATCGCGCAGCAGCACCGTTCCCGCCTCATGATCCACGGTTTCCACCGTGGCGGAGGACACCTGGTTCCCCACGATGATCGACGGATCGGCCTGCGCGCAGCGCGGGGCCGCAACCAGCGCCATCATGCCAAGCGACAGCGCCGCAAGGCCGGTAACAGAGGCAGGCCGCAGGGAACGCAGGGCCGCCGGGGTCTTGATTTTCATAGAGGTCTTTTCCGTCCACAATTCAGGTTCTTGTAAATGCCTGCCTTCCCCACCGTGGCGGGCAAGGTCTTGATCCAGTATCGTATCGTGCCGACATAAGGGTTAAGACAAACCATGTCGGATACGGTTTTTCCCCCTTCCTGCGTCAAAAACGCCACGCATGGCCCGCGGTTCGGTGCGCAGGCCGCAGTCCAGACCCGAGGGGCGCGGGGGGCTGCCTTTTCGCACGACATTTGTCGCCATGGTCCGTATATTCCATCCCCAACAGCAGGAGATCCGACCCGATGCCGCTTGCCAAAAGCAGACGCCCGGCCCATCGCCGCGTGACCGCCGCACGCCCGTCACGGGTAAAGGGGGACATGCGCCGTCTGCTGGACATGCTGTGTGCGCTGCATGGTGCGATCCACCGTGGCGCGCGCGACGCGGGATCGCTGGTGCGCTGCGCGGTGCAGGCACAGCCCGACCTTGGCCTGCCGGACAAGGCGCTGCCCGCCATGGTCCGCCGCGATGGCGACACGCCGCCCACCGTCACCGAATGGAAACGCCTGGGCCATGCGCTGGAGGAGGCGCGCGACACGCAGGGGGGACAGGGCGGCTACCTTGACGCATGGCTGTCGGAACTGCGCCGCGCGACGGGGCTGGATGACGTGGCGACCGACATCCTTGGCCTTGCGATGTGCTACCGCCTCAATGGCCATTTCGAGCAGTTGTGGGACGACCTGTGCGAAAACCGCTCCCGCGGGCCGTTCCTGTGCGAGGACATCTCGCTCCTGCACATGCTGCTCAACCGGCCGGAGCCGGAAATCGCCACCGCCCTCGCCCCCGAGGGGCAGTTGCGCATGAGCGGCCTGATGAGCGTGGACGAGGACGGCGACATCACGCTGCTGCCGCGCCTGATGGCGCTGATGAACCGGCGCGCGCGCGTGGTGGGCGATATCCGCTCCCTCCTGCTGGGGCAGCCACGCGGGGCCACCCTGCCGTGGGAGGCCTTCGCCCATCTGGGCGAGCAGGCGGAAATCGCGGCAAGGGTGCTGGCCGCCGCCGTGCGCGACCATGCGCCGGGCATCAACATCCTGCTGTATGGCCCGCCGGGCACGGGCAAGACCGAATTCGCGGCAACCCTTGCCGCCCATGTCGGCGCCACGCTGTACCCGGTGGGCGAGGCCGACAGCAGCGGCGACGAACCGTCGCGCCATGAACGCCTGGCGGACCTGCGGTGCAGCACGCGCCTGTTGCGCAACACGTCCTCCGTCCTGCTGTTTGACGAGGCAGAGGACCTGTTCACCACCGGCCTGTTCGAGGCCCCGCAATCCTACAGCCGTGTCTTCTTCCACCGCCTGCTGGAACAGGGGGGCACCCCGGTGATCTGGACGGCCAACGATGTGGAGATGCTTGGCCCCGCCATCGCGCGGCGCATGGCCCTGTGCATCGAGATGCGCCAGCCCGGCGTCGCGGTGCGCACGCGCCTGTGGCAGGACATGGCGCAGGAGGAACACGTCCCCCTGACGCCCGACGCCGCCGCCCTGCTGGCGCGCGCCATTCCCGCGCCGCCCGCGATCCTGCGCAACGCGCTGCGTTCGACGCGGCTGGCGGGCGGGGATTCGACCATGGTGTGCACCATCGCCACCGGCATCACGCAGGCCGCATCGGCAGGCCGGGTCGTCATGCCGCCGCCGGGGGGGGACGCGCCGTATGATGCATCGCTGGTCAATGCCGACTGCGACCTTGCGGCACTGGCCACGCGCCTGTCGCGGCCGGGGGCGCCGCGTGCGGTCTCCCTCCTGCTGTCGGGGCCGCCGGGGACGGGGAAAAGTGCGTATGCCCGCTACCTTGCGGACATGATGGAACTTCCGGTACTGCAGAAACGCGCCTCCGACCTTCTGGACAAATATGTCGGCCAGAGCGAGCAGAAGATCGCCGCCGCCTTTGCCGAGGCACGCGATACCAATGCCTTCCTGATTTTCGACGAGGTGGACAGCCTGCTTGGCGATCGCCGCTCCGCCGAGCGCAACTGGGAAGTCAGCCAGGTGAACGAGATGCTGACATGGATGGAAAGCCACCCTCTGCCGTTCGTGTGCACCACCAACCTCGCCTCGCGCCTTGATCCCGCCAGCATGCGGCGCTTCCTGCTGCGCGCGCGCTTCGACTACCTCACGCCACAGCAGGCGCGCCATGCGTTCGAACGCTTCTTCGACCTGCCCGCGCCAGACGGGCTGGCCCGGCTGCGCACGCTGACGCCCTCTGACTTCGCCCTTGTGGTGCGCAGGCAGGCGCTGCTCGACACACCCGCCACACCACAGGCGATGCTCGACCTGCTGGCGGCGGAAATCAAGGGACGCGAAGGCAGCCAGACAATCGGGTTTTCAATGTAGGCCACGTCCCGCATGGCGGTGCACGCTCAGGGGCGGTGCCCCCGAACCCCCACCAAAGGGTATTACCCTTTGGAAACCACGACTTCTTAAACAGATCAGGGTGCAGGGAGCGCGCTCCCTGCCGGGTCCGGGCAGAGCCCGGATGGTCCATGCACCAACTGCATCGCACCTTCAGGGGCTTTGCCCCCGAACCCCCACCAAAGGGTATTACCCTTTGGAAACCACGACTTCTTAAACAGGTCAGGGTGCAGGGAGCACGCTCCCTGCCGGGGCCGGGCAGAGCCCGGATGGCCCATGCACCGACTGCATCGCACCTTCAGGGGCTTTGCCCCCGAACCCCCACCAAAGGGTATTACCCTTTGGAAACCATGACTTCTTAAACAGATCAGGGTGCAGGGAGCGCGCTCCCTGCCGGGTCCGGGCAGAGCCCGGGTGTTCCCTGCACACAACGGCGGTGCATTACTGGGGCGAATGGGCAGCCGCGTCTTCTTCCTCGGCACATTCATTGGCATCCGGTGGCAGCACATGGGCGGGCGGATGGTCGCGCAGGGCCTCGATTTCCGCGCGGGCGGCGTCGAGGTCACGGGCAAAATCCGCCTCCCCCCGCATGGCGGTGTACAGGACCGCCCCGTTCATCCAACCCGCCGTGATGTCGCTGTGCCAGTGCACGCCGCAGATCACGCGGCTTTCGCCATAGATCCGCGCCCGTCGCATGATCTGGGCCGTGCGCGTCGGCAGCAGGTCCGACAGCACCGCCCCCGTCATCCAGCCCAGCGTGGCATAGGTGGAGGGATAGGACGGCGTGCGCGCCACCTCCCCCCGGTCGGCCACACACAGCGGCAGTTCGATTTCGGAATAGGGGCGCGGGCGGTTCCACTGCGCCTTTTCCTGCGCGACCACGGGTTCGACCCGTGCCTCCAGCCGGGTCAGCAGCGCCTCCAGCCGGGGCAGGTGGATGGGCGACAGGGTGAAGCCCGCAGCGCAGGAAAAGGCGGACAGCATATGCCCCACGCCATGGCGGGCGTCACGCTGCGCCAGTTTCCAGCGCCCGCTGCCTTCCTGTACGCGCGTATCGGCAAAGATGCTGGCGTCGGAGGCATTGCTGGCGGTTTCGGGGGCTGGCGGCGGCGGCAGGAAAATCCGCCCGTCCGGCAATGGCGGCCCGGGGGGCGATGGCGGTGGCGCCGCGCGATGGGCATGGGCCGATGACAGCGCCATTCCCCCCGCCAGCATACAGGCCCACACCATGGCGCGCGCGCCGCATGTCCCCCGGCGCCGCGCGCGCCTGCGCCGTGACAAAAATCCCCTGTCCATGCTGTTCCATCATTCCTTCAGAATCGACGAACGGGCTTTATTTCATATTCCCAATAACAGGTCGCATGAAATCCGCCCCGCCGCGCGCACGCATGGGCCCATGTCATCCGGAATGGTTCAAAATGGGGAATTTATGTGCCATGATGGCCCGATATCTGCCAATGGACACGACATGAACCGCAAACCATCGCTGCTGCCGGGGAATATCAGCCCCCTTCGTATCGCACTGTGCGTCGGTGGCGCGATTCTGGTGGTGGTGCAGTTCGTACGCTCCGCGCACATGGACCCGCTGGTCGCGATGCCGGGCGACGTCATGTTCCATATCGTCATGATGGCGCTGGGCGCGATCCTGTTCGTGCTGGGCATGTGGGGACCGTCGATGTAGTCCCCGCGCCGCACTCAGCGGCGTTCTGAATCGGCCCCGCTGCCGTTGTCGGTAATCCCGGCGCGTGACGGCGCATCGGAATCGGGGCGTACTTCGCGCCCGGCGCGGGCAATCGCCGCGTCGTCGCCAAACCCCCGGCCGGATACGCGCCTGCGTGGGGCGGGATTTTCCATCAGCACATTTTCCAGCGCTTCGGGATCGGTGCGCTCGGCCTCGTCAAACAGTTCGTCGGCGCGCGCCTGGTCGCCGGCCTGCTCGGCGCGGATACCGGCCTCGGCCAGGCGGCGGGCGGTTGCGTGCTTGCCCCCGCCCATGTCGCCGGGGCGGTCGGTGTCGTCGGTGAAACGCGGCATGGCGGTCTCCTGATCATTCATGGCGGGCCCTACATCGCTGGCCCTGCATCACAAACCACCACCATGCGACGCGGTTCAATGACGTGGGTCACTTTCACACGCAACGCGCCTATGCGCTGATGGAATCAAGCAGCGGCACGCCACACGCCCGCGACATCGTGCGGCAGTATCCGGCCACCGCCTCCGGCCAGGTCAGGCCCGCGACGATGGTCAGGCTGCGCAGCAGGGCGAACAGGTGGATATCATCGACCGACAGTTCGCCATTGACCGCATCGGGCGCACGCACAAGCGGGGCGAGCGCACGCAGGCGTGCATCGACCTGCGCGATCATCCCCGCGCTGTCATCAAGCAGCGCGCCAAAGGGACCGACCATCCTTTCCTTGTTGCGGATGAAATAGGCCCGCGCCGCCGTGGTCGCGAATTCCTCCAGCGGGGCGGCGGCATCACGCGGCAGGATCAGGCGGAAGGCGACGGCGTTCGTGGCCTGTATCCATTCCCCCACCTGCGGACTGATCGCCCCCGTCAGGATACGATGGCCATCCATGGCGTCCACATGATCGACGATGTCCATGCTTTCGCCCATGTACCGCCCGTCCTGTTCCAGGATGGGCAGCATCTTCGTCCCGATCATGCGCGTGGGCGTCGCCACGTCATCATTGAGCAGGGTTATCACCTCCACCGGGATCTTCTTCAGCCCGAAGATCATCCGCGCCTTTACGCAGAAGGGACAGTGATCATAGCTATAGAGTCGCATCCTAACCCTTCATCTCCTGTTGCCAGACCATAAAGCTTCGAAAGACGCCGCCTTTTGAAAAGGCGGCATCCAAAAAGTTTTATCAAAATATATCAGTGCGTTATGACGAGACCTGCCGCGCCCGACTGGAAGCAGGATACAGCCTGCACTATGCAGGCGGCCTGCGTGATACGCAATCATTCCCCCGCACGCAAAACCCGTCCCCACGGACCTGCCCCCGGCGGGTGGCATGTGGCGCGCGCCTTGACCGGAAGGCGGTCGGGGGTGTAATGTGAAAACGTTATAATATAACAATAAACGCGGATCGTCTCCCACCGCGCGGAATGACAGGCCCATGACCACACAGCCCGGGGTGAAGCCCCCTCCCCCCGCACGCACGCTCCAGACATGGATGGCCCGGTCATGGGCATGGCGCCTGGCGTGGATGGGGGTGCCCATCGGGCTGCTGTGGATGGCCATTGCATGGGCGGCGCGCCTGCCATGACCCGGACGGACATGCCCGCCATGGCGGGCGGACTGACGCTGCATGACATTGCCGCGGGGTATGACCGCACGCCGGTCTGGCAACATGTCAGCGGCACGTTCGCCCCCGGCAGCCTGACGGCCATCGCCGGGGCCAACGGGGCGGGCAAATCGACGCTGGTGCGCGCGCTGCTGGGCGAAATACCGCTGCGTGCGGGGCGTATCGATTATGGCGGGCAGCATCCGCGCGACTTCGGCTACCTGCCGCAGGCCCGCGACATCGACCGGACCTTCCCGCTATGTGTGGCGGACCTTGTCCTGTCGGGGGCGTGGCGCGTGACCGGGGCGTTTGGCGCGGTCAGCGCCGGCCTGCGTGAACGTGCCGCGCACTGCCTGCGCCATGTGCGCCTGTCGGGGATGGAAGAACGCGGCATTGGCGACCTGTCGGCGGGACAGTTCCAGCGCCTTTTGTTCGCGCGACTGCTGATGCAGGATGCGCGGGTCATCATTCTGGACGAACCCTTCACCGCGCTGGATGCGCCGACAACGCGCGACCTGCTGCACCTTGTCGATCACTGGCGTGACGAGGGGCGGACCGTGATCGCGGTCCTGCACGACCTGCGCCAGATCACGCAGCACTTTCCCAATGTCGTCCTGCTGGCACAGGGCACGGCCCACTGGGGGCCGACGGAGGCGGTCCTGACGCCCGCGCTGCTGGAACGTGCCTATGGCGGCAATGCGGTCTTCGCCTGCCCCATGGGGGCGGACAGCGCGCCCGATGCCGGTGCGGCGGGGGATACGCGG
This sequence comes from Gluconacetobacter entanii, assembly GCF_013155425.1. Lineage (NCBI taxonomy): Bacteria > Pseudomonadati > Pseudomonadota > Alphaproteobacteria > Acetobacterales > Acetobacteraceae > Gluconacetobacter > Gluconacetobacter entanii. Next base: position 13,240 of record NZ_JABJWD010000037.1, read on the forward strand.
CCACGGGACGTATCACCGGGGGACCTGTGGGCATGACGCTGCACGACCTGTTCATCGCCCCGTTCGCGGATTTCGGGTTCATGCGGCGCGCGCTGGTCGCGTCGCTTGCGCTGGGGCTTGGGGCCGGGCCGGTGGGCGTGCTGCTGCAACTGCGCCGCATGAGCCTGGTGGGCGATGCGATGAGCCATGCGATCCTGCCGGGTGCCGCCATCGGCTTCCTGCTGGCGGGGGGGCTGTCGATGACGGCGATGGGGCTGGGCGGGATTGTCGCGGGCCTTGGGGTGGCGCTGCTGTCCGGTCTGGTCAGCCGCCATACCCGCCTGTCGGAGGATGCGAGTTTCGCAAGCTTCTACCTCACTTCCCTTGCGCTGGGCGTGCTGATCGTCTCGGCCCACGGGTCGAACATCGACCTGCTGCATGTGCTGTTCGGCACCATCCTTGCCATCGACACGCCGACGCTGTGCCTGATGGGCGGGGTGTCCACGGTGACGCTGTGCATGCTGGCCGTAGTGTGGCGGCCGCTGGTGATGGAATGTGTCGATCCGGGGTTCATGCGGCTTGTGGGCGGG
>NZ_JABJWD010000038.1:0-57982 GCF_013155425.1 Gluconacetobacter entanii
CTGCCCCGCCCGCCCCCGATACCCCGCTTCTGGCCCCGCTGCTGGCCAGTGTGGGAACCCTGCCGGGCATCGGCCCGTCGGTCGAACGCCTGATCGCGCGCGCCGCGCGGGGCGACCGTGTGATCGACCTGCTGTTTCACCTGCCCGATGGTCTGGTGGACCGGCGTTACCGTCCGCAGCTTGCCGTGGCGGAGGCAGGGCGCGTGTGCACGTTCCAGGCGCATGTGGTACGGATCATCGCGCCCGAAAGCAGCCGGGGGCGCAAGCCGTGGCGTATTGTCGTCAGTGATGGGACGGGCCAGGCGGAACTGGTCTTCTTCTCCCCCTATCAGGCGCAGCGGCTGCGGGTGGACATGCAGATATGCGTCTCGGGCATGCTGGAACGCTTTGGCGACCGGCTGAGCATGCCGCATCCGGATTACCTGGTCCCCGGCGATCAGGCGGATGCGATTCCCCTGCTCGACCCGGTCTGGCCCCTGACGGGGGGGCTGTTTCCGCGCCATCTGCGCACCGCGCTGCACGGCGCGTTCGCCCGCTTCCCCGCGCTGCCGGAATGGCTGGATCCCGAAATGGTGCGCAAGCGTAAATGGCCGACGTTCGAGCAGGCCCTGCGCGTCCTGCACCGTCCGTCAGATTTTCCCGACCTGATGGAGGGCGACCGCTATACCGCCGCAAGTGAACGTGCACGCGCGCGCCTGTCCTATGACGAACTGCTGGCGATGCAGATCGCCATGGCCCGTGCGCGCATCGACAACCGGGACCGGCCCGGCCGTTCCATCGTCGGCACCGGTGCCCTGCGCGCGGTCGCCCTGTCGCGCTTTGGCCATGAGCCGACCACGGCGCAGACCCGGGTGCTGGAGGAAATCGGGCAGGACCTGCGCGCCCCGCATCGTATGACACGACTGCTGCAGGGCGATGTCGGGGCGGGCAAGACGCTGGTGGCGCTGATGGCGATGCTCAGCGCGGTGGAGGCCGGGCATCAGGCGGCACTGATGGCGCCGACCGAAATCCTTGCGCGCCAGCATCTGGCGACCTTCGAGAAACTCTCCCCCGTGCCGGTGGCGTTCCTCAGCGGCTCAGTCAAGGGACGGGCGCGCAGGCAGGCGCTGGAGGCTATCCGCACGGGGGCCGCGCCGCTTGTCGTCGGGACGCATGCGCTGTTTCAGGACAAGGTGGAGTTCGCCGACCTCGCGCTGGTCGTCATTGACGAGCAGCATCGCTTTGGCGTGGCGCAGCGCATGATGCTTGGCGAAAAGGGCGACCGGACCGATGTGCTGGTCATGACGGCAACCCCCATCCCGCGCACGCTGCTGCTGACGCAGTGGGGGGACATGCAGGTCAGCCGCCTTGACGTGAAACCGGCGGGGCGCAAGCCCATCCGCACCTCGCTGCATGCGCTGTCGGCCATGCCCGAACTGGTGGCCGCCCTGCGCCGGGCGCTGGCGCGGGGCGCGCAGGTCTTCTGGGTCTGCCCGCTGGTGTCGGAGAGCGAGGCGCTCGACATCGCGGCGGCGGAGGCACGCCATGCGATGCTGCGGGAATATTTTGGCGACCTTGTCGGCCTTGCCCACGGGCAGCAGGACATCGCCGTGCGCGAAGACGCGATCCGCGACTTCGCCGAAGGGAAGACGCGCATCCTCGTCGCCACCACGGTGATCGAGGTCGGCGTGGATATCCCGTCGGCCACGGTCATGATGATCGAACATGCCGAGCGTTTCGGCCTGGCGCAGTTGCACCAGTTGCGTGGCCGGGTGGGACGCGGGCAGGCGGAATCGTTCTGCCTGCTGCTGCATGACAGCCAGTTGGGGCAGACGGCGCGGCGGCGTCTGGCGCTGCTGCGTGATACGGAGGACGGGTTCGTCATCGCGGACGAGGATTTCCGCATCCGTGGCGGCGGCGACCTTGCCGGTCACCGGCAGTCGGGAATGCCGGATTTCCGCATGGCGGCGGGCGTGCATATCGAACAGTTGCTGCGCGCCGCGGCACAGGACGCCCAGCGTGTGGTCGAGGATACGTCCGCGGGCGTGCGCAGGCGGACCGCGGCGATTGCCCTCCTGCTTGAACTGTTTTCGCGCACCGATGCGCAGCGGATCATGAAGGCGGGGTAAAGGCCGGCGTATAGTCCTTCAGGCCACATTCGGCCTCGACCATCTCAAGGAAGATTTCCGAAAACAGGCTCATCGGCCTGACCGAACGTTCAAGGCGCGCACGCAGCACCGCCCCTTCCCACCCGATCCAGAAAAACTCGGCCCAGCGCTGGCAGATATGGCCATAGGCGGGCGATGGCGTGTCGAACGCGGCCATCAGGCAGGTGGCGACCCGGCGTTCCCACCCCGCAAGAACGTCGCGCAGTTCCTGGTGGAACGAAACCGGCAGGATGGCAAGTTCCTGCCCCAGATTCCCGATCAGGCACCCGCGCGTGTAGTCGAAGCGTATGATCCCCGTCTTTGCGTCTTCCACGAAATGGCGCAGGCGCTGCAGCGGGGGATAGGAGTCATCCGTCAGCCAGCGGTCGAGCTTCGCATTGAAATAACGCGCGTAGCTCTTGATGACCGCGCTGCCGAAATCTTCCTTGTTTTCAAAGTAGTGGTAGAATGATCCCTTGGCGACCCCCGCCGCGCGCAGGATGTCGTCAAGCCCGCTTGCGCCAAACCCCTTTTCGGTCAGCGCGACGATCCCCGCCTGGATCAGTTGATGGCGGATGTTCTGCTGTTCGGAGACGTCCTTGGGGGGGCGTCCACGTCCGCGCGCTTTGGGGGACTTCGGTGATACGTTCGGGTTCATGTCAGATATATCCCCCACTTTTACGCAATCGGCAATGTTGCGCTGCGGTTGTGGCCAGCGGGCATGCGTCAGGGACATGCCCTGTGGCGTGCTTGTCCCCTGGCTGCTGGTAACGTGGGATATGCCCGCATGGTGGCAGCGGACCGGGACGGGGGTGGAAAAATGGCCCCGCACTGGCCTGCGGCCGCCGGCCAGCGCCCCGCTGGTCACAAAAATGTTTGAACGTGCAAAATGCTGTGGAATCCCGTCACAGGAATATGCTTTAGATATTGGTGATACCGATGCGATTCATGCTAGGGTCAAAGACAGGACGGAGAAATGTTTCCCGGCGGCCCGCCTGACCCGCGGTAATGCCAGACAGGCAAAACTCTATTCTGCGAACAAAGCGTTTCCATATCGGCGGCTTCCCGTGACCGGGACCCGCCACCTAGACCTCGGGATTACGACCGTTGAGAAGTAACAGGACCGACCGCAGCTCCCGCTCCCCGCGCCGCGGCGGATTTGACGATGATTTCATGTCGGCGCCGTCATTCAATGACCGTGCCAGCGCTCCCCGTCGCCCCTTTGCCGGCAGCGGAGGTCCGCAGATCGTCGCATCCGGGCCGGAGATTGGCGCCACTGTCAAGTGGTTCAATAGCGAAAAGGGATTCGGCTTTGTCGAACTGTCGGATGGATCGGGTGACGTGTTCCTGCATGCAAATGCACTGAACCCCACCGGTTTCGAGACGGTTTCCCCCGGCAGCACGCTGGTCGTGCGCATCGGTCAGGGCCCGAAGGGCCGTCAGGTCGCCGCCGTGGTGTCCGTTGACGAAAGCACCGCGCAGCCGGAACGCCCCCGTGGCTTTGGCGCGCCGCGTGCCGGCGGGTTCTCCCGCTCCGGTCGCCCCGCCCCCGACCTGTCGCAGGCGCAGGACATGCGTGGCGTCGTGAAGTGGTACAACGCCACGAAGGGCTTTGGCTTCATCACGCCGGAAAGCGGTGGCAAGGACATCTTTGTGCACGCCTCCGCGCTGGAGCGTTCGGGCCTGACCAGCCTGTCCGAAGGCCAGACGGCCAACGTGCAGGTGGTCGAGGGCCAGAAGGGTCCCGAAGCCGCTGCCATCAGCGTTGACTGATTATCGGATGGCATGATGGAGACATCATGCCGCCTGATCTTCATGAAAACAGGGCGCTCCCTATGGGGACGCCCTGTTTTTTATGCGCAGGCCATGGTGGTGGGGAAGGAAATCAGTCTTCCCGCCCCTTGTTGCGCATCAGGCGCGCCTTGTCGCGCTGCCAGTCGCGTTCGGCGATGGCATGCCGCTTGTCGGCTTTCTTGCGCCCTTCCCCGATCCCCAGCGTCAGCTTGGCAAGGCCACGGCTGTTGAAATGGATGTCGAGCGGCACAAGGGTCACGCCATTGCGCGCACTTTCGCCCAGCAGGCGGTCGATCTGCTTGCCATGCAGCAGAAGCTTGCGCGGGGCGCGCGGTTCAAAGCGGGACAGAACCCCGCCCTGATATTCGGGGATATAACTGTTGAACAGCCACAGTTCCCCATCGCGTTCGGCGGCGTAGGCCTCGGTAATGGTGGCGCGTCCCATCCGCAGGCTCTTGACCTCCGGCCCTTTCAGGACCAGTCCGGCCTCAAGCGTTTCAAGAATGGTGTAGTTGAAGCGGCCCTTGCGGTTCTGCGCGGCGATGCCCGTGGAAATCATCCCGCTGCCGTTTTTCTGTTTTGCTGCCATGGGTTCAGTCCAGCAGGCCTGCGGCGGACATGGCATCCTTCACGCGCGTGCGGGACGCATCGCTCAGCGGGGCGAGCGGCAGGCGGCAGGTTTCCCCCATCAGTCCGAGCACGCTTGCGGCGAACTTGACCGGGACAGGGTTGCTTTCGCAGAACAGGGCGTCATGCAGCGGGAACAGCCGGTCATGCCGCTCCATCGCGTCCATCACGCGCCCGTCGTTCCACGCCGCCTGGATTTCGGCGCACTGGGTCGGTGCGACGTTCGAGGTCACGCTGATGCAGCCATCACCACCGGAGGCAAGGAATGCCACTGCCGTACCGTCTTCGCCCGAAAGCTGGTTGAACGGCTTGCCGACCGTCTGGCGTGTCTGGAGCGGACGCAGCAGGTTGGCCGTCGCATCCTTCACGCCAATGATGTTGGGATGCTTCGCCAGTCGCGCCATGGTTTCGACGGAAATATCGATCACCGAACGTCCGGGGATATTGTACAGGATGACCGGGATCGAGATGGCGTCGGCAACCGCCATGAAATGGCGGTAGACCCCTTCCTGCGTTGGCTTGTTGTAGTACGGCGTAACCACCAGCACGGCAGCGGCGCCCGCGGATTGCGCCTGCTGGGCCATCTTGATGGCTTCGGCCGTGCTGTTGGACCCGGCACCGGCCAGGACGGGCACGCGGCCATTGGCTGTCTTGATGGTGAATTCGACCACCTGCGCATGTTCATCGTGCGACAGCGTCGGGCTTTCCCCCGTGGTGCCCACGGGCACCAGCGCGGAAGTTCCCTGCTGGATCTGCCAGTCGATGAAACGCCCCATGGAGGACAGGTCAAGTGACCCGTCCTGGTTCATCGGCGTAATCAGGGCGGTAATGGAACCCTTGAACATGGTTGTTTCCACTTGGTTGGTCAGGTCCTGCCGGCCAACGCGGGAGGAGCGGGCCGAAAAGGCAGCAGGCCTGTTTTTGTCTCGGTTTCAGGGACGGGGAACGCGCCCGCCCGCTATGATCCCCTGATATGGGTATGGGGTGTGCGGATGGCAAAGTTTCCGCATGCGGATCGTTCTGTCATTTCATGACGGATGTCCCGGAATCCATTGCGGGCGTGGCCGCATGACCGGCATTCCCATGCTCCGCGTCTTTGTGGCGGAAGGGGGATGCGGGGTAGACACCCAGCACATCCACCTGCTCCGCGAAAAAGGACAGTTCATGCAGCGCCGCCGCCAGGGCGGGGTCATGGGGATGGCCTTCCACGTCAAGCAGGAACTGCGTGGCCGCGAAGGACCCGTCGAGCATGTAGCTCTCCAGCCGTGTCATGTTGATGCCATTGGTCGCAAACCCGCCCAGCACCTTGTAAAGCGCACCCGGCTGGTTGCTGACACGGAACAGCACGGTCGTCATGCAGTCATCCATGCGCGCGGGCAGGTCGGGTGGCCTGCGCGCGGCGATGTAGAAACGCGTCGTGTTATGGGCCGCGTCCTCCACATTACGGCGCAGGATGACAAGCCCGTTCAGGTCGGCGGCAAGTGACGACGCCACGGCGAGGTCTTCCTTGCGGCCCCATTCGCGGACCAGTTCGGCGGCCCCCGCCGTATCGAACTCCACCACCGGCTTGAGGCCGGTTTCCTTGATCAGACCCCGGATCTGCGCCATGGCGACGGGATGGGTGTGCACACGTCGCGCATCGTGCAGGGTCGCGCCGGGAATGCCCATCAGGCAATGTTCGATACGCAGGAAATGCTCGCCAACGATGAACAGGTCGGACTGCGGCAGCAGGGCATGGATGTCGGGCACCCGTCCCGCAAGGCTGTTTTCACAGGCCAGCATCGCGGCGTCCGCCCGGCCGTCATGCACGGCGGCGATGGCCCCGGCAAAGGTTTCGCACGGCAGGGTTGTCCAGCCCGGGCGCGCCTGTCGGCAGGCCAGGTCGGAATAGGCCCCGAACGTGCCCTGGAAGGCGATGATTCCCGCTGTCATGTCCGTGCCTGCGTTGCGTGTGTCGTGGCAGCAGCGCGCGCGCGTTCCAGGTCGGCGGGCGTGTCCACCCCGAACGGTGCCCGTGCGATGCGTGCGCAGCCTATGTGCATTCCGGCCTCGAGCGCGCGCAACTGCTCCAGGCGTTCACGTCGCTCCAGCGGGGATTCCGGGTTGCCGACGAACTGGCGCAGTGCCGCGCGGCGATAGGCGTAGATGCCGACATGGTGCCATAGCGGCCCCTGCCCCCACGGGATGGCCGCGCGGGAAAAATACAGCGCGCGTGCGGTATCGGCACCTTCGTGAAAGGCGCAGGCCACCTTCACCACGGAGTCCGTCGCTGCTTCGGCGGCGTCCTGCACCGGGGCCACAAGGGTTGCGATATCGGTCCGCGCATCACGCAGCGGCAGCAGGACCGTGCGCAGGATGTCGGGCATGACGCCCGGCAGGTCGCCTTGCAGGTTGACGATCATGTCGTGTTTTCCCGCCGGGTCGATGCGTTCGAGCGCCTGCCACACGCGGTCGGATCCGGATGGCAGGTCGGGATCGGTCATGACGGGGTGGCCGCCGGCCTGCTCCACGGCCTGCGCCACGGCGGCGTCACACACGGCGACCACCACGGGGCCGATGTCGGCCCGCATGGCACGTTCAAGGACGTGGGCGATCATCGGGCGTCCGGCAATATCCGCCAGTGGTTTTCCGGGCAGGCGTGACGACGCCATGCGGGCCGGTATTATGACAATCGGGTTCATGAAATCTGGTTTTGGCCCATCGGTTCATCAAGGCGACACGAAGCATGCGGGCTTGTGACTGCTTCACACAAGCTGCGCGGCAGTCTAGGTAATGAAGCAAACTCATGCAACCGCGCACGAAAGGCGTCCTTATCCATGAACAGCATGCGGCTTAACCAGATGGGAGCAGCGTTCCTGATTGCAGCGGTGGCGCTGGGCGGAAGCTGGGGAATGGGCAGTCTTCTCGTGCCCCACCGCGCCGCGGCGCAGAGTGCCGTCCCCATGCCGCAATCCACGCCCGACGATGGGCAGGACCCGCCGATCGAGACGCTGCTGGCGCATGCGGATGCCGCCAAGGGGCATGAAATCGCCGATCACCAGTGCGGGATGTGCCACAGCTTCGCGCCCCATGGTCCGTCCGTCATCGGGCCCGACCTGTTTGGCGTCATGGGCACGCATATCGGCGATATTCCCGATTATGAATTTTCCGATGCCCTGAGCGCGCACAAGAAGGATGTGTGGACCCCTGCCCTGCTGTCGGAATGGATCAAGAAGCCCGACGCCTTCGCCCCGGGTACGAAGATGGCCTTCCCCGGCATTGCCTCGGCGACGGACCGGGCCAACCTGGTCGCCTTCATCCAGACCCTTGTCGAAGAGAAGAACTGATGACGGACCCGCTGGCGCACCGGGCGCAGTTCATCGCGGCGGCGCAGGCTGCGGCCGATGTCGCGGCCTGTATCGTGCGTCCGTTTTTCCGTGCCGGGGTGTCGGCCGATGACAAGGCCGACCAGAGCCCGGTGACGATTGCCGATCGCACGGCCGAACGTGCGATCCGCGCCGTCATTGGCGAACGCCTGCCCCACCATGGGATCATGGGGGAGGAGTTCGGCACCGAACGGCCCGATGCCGCCTATCGCTGGGTCATCGACCCGGTTGACGGGACGCGGGCGTTCCTGACGGGCCGCCCGACCTTCGGCACGCTGATCGCGCTGCTGCATGAGGGCGTGCCGGTGCTGGGCATCATTGACCAGCCGATTACCGGGGAACGCTGGATCGGCATGCGGGGGGAACCCACGCGCTATCTCTCGCACTTTGCGGGACAGGCGGGGACGCGCCTGTGTCCGGCGTTGGATCGTGCCGAACTGTCATGCACCTCGCCCGAAATACTGGAAGGAGCCTATCGTGCGCGCTGGGATGTCCTGTCGCGTGCCGTCAAGCGCGTCAGTTGGGGGGGCGACTGTTACGCCTATGGCCTGCTGGCGCTGGGACAGGTGGACGTCATCGCCGAATGCACCATGAAACCGTGGGACTGGGCCGCCCTTGTCCCCGTGGTCGAGGGCGCGGGCGGTTCCATGACCGACTGGGCGGGGCAGCCACTGCGGCTTGATGGGGATGGAACAGTCCTGGCGCTGGGAAATCCCGCCCTCCTGCCGCAGGCCTGCCGCCTGCTGGCGAAATAGTACGTTTTTCCCGGTTTCCCGCCCCCTCTGCCCTGTCCTGACATCATTCCGCCCTAGCCACGCGCCAAGCAATCGGATAGGGCATCCCTTTGATCGAACAAGCGTGAGTACCCGACATGACTCATCCCTCCGCCGGCCATCTTTCCCTTTCCAAGGACAAGATCCGTATCCTTCTGCTCGAAGGCGTGCATGACAGTGCCGTCGCGCTGCTCAAGGAAAACGGGTACGAGAACGTCACCCGTCTCAAGACCGCGCTGGAAGGCGAGGCCCTGCGCAAGGCGCTGGAGGGGGTGCATATCGTTGGTATCCGTTCGCGCACGCAACTGACGCGCGAAGTGATCGAGGGGGCGGATCGCCTGATCGCCATTGGCTGCTTCTGCATCGGCACAAACCAGGTGGACCTGGTCGCCGCGCGTGAATGTGGCATTCCCGTCTTCAACGCCCCGTTCAGCAACACCCGCTCCGTCGCGGAACTGGTGATGGGCGAGATTGTCATGCTGATGCGCCGGATCTTCCCAAAATCGGTGGAATGCCATGAAGGCATCTGGAAGAAGTCGGCCACCAATAGCTGGGAAGTGCGCGGCAAGACGCTGGGTATCGTGGGCTATGGCTCCATCGGGTCGCAGCTTTCCGTGCTGGCCGAGGCGTTCGGCATGCGCGTGTTCTATTACGATGTGATCGACAAGCTGGTGCATGGCAATGCCCATCCCGTCGCCACGCTGGAGGAACTGCTGGGCCTGAGCGATGTCGTCAGCCTGCATGTGCCCCAGACGCCGGAGACGGCGAACATGATGGGTGAGGCGCAGATCCGCGCGATGAAGAAGGGATCGTTCCTGATCAACAACGCACGCGGCAATGTGGTGGACCTCGACGCGCTTGCCGCGGCCCTGAAGGATGGCCATCTGCTTGGCGCTGCGATCGACGTGTTCCCCAAGGAGCCGAAGGCCGCGGGCGAAAGCCTCGAGACGCCGCTGCGCGGGCTGGATAACGTCATCCTCACCCCGCATATCGGTGGCTCCACCGCAGAGGCGCAGGAGCGCATCGGGCAGGAAGTCGCGCGCAAGCTGCTGGATTATTCCGACATCGGCTCCACACTGGGGGCGGTCAATTTTCCTACCGTGCAGTTGCCGGAAAACCCGCACGGCACACGTTTCATGCACGTTCACACCAACGCGCCGGGGGTGATGCTGCAGATCAACGAGATCTTCTCCCGCGAGGACTGCAATGTGACCGCACAGTACCTGCAGACGGCGGGTGAACTCGGTTACGTCGTGGTCGAGGCCGATACCGGGGGGGATGTGGACAAGGACAACCGTATCCTTGCCAAGCTGCGTGACCTCAAGGGCACGATCCGCGCCCGCCTGCTGTATCAGCAGCGCTGAGGTCCGCGCACCTGAGGCATGGGAAAAGGGGGACGCGCGGGCGTGCCCCTTTATTCTTTTTAGAAAAAATCCTGAAATTTAAAAAAAGTTTTTGGTGAAGATTTTTTCAAAAAGCTTCGAAAGACGTTGCCGTTTTAGAACAAGGGCCCCCTGTTTTTCAGACCGTCACTTCGGGCAGATAGGGTAAAAGGCGATCCGGCGTGATGGGAAAGCGGCGGGCGCGTATGCCCGTGGCGTTAAAGATGGCATTGCCGATCGCTGCTGGCGCACCGCAGATCCCGACCTCCCCCAGTCCCTTGATGTGCAGCGGGTTGGAAACCGGTTCATCCTCCGCGATCATCACGACCTCCATCTCCGGCATGTCGGCATGGGTGGCGATGTGGTAATTTGCAAGGTCATGGGCGATGAACTGTCCCGTGCGTGGATCGGGCATGTTTTCTTCATGCAGGGCGTTCGAGACACCCCATATCATGCCGCCGAGCAGTTGCGAACGTGCGGTGCGGCTGTTGAGGATACGGCCACAGGCAAAAACGCCCAGCATCCTGCGCACCCGTGTCTCCCCCGTTATGGCGTTGACGGCGACTTCGGCGAAATGCGCGCCAAAGGACGCCTGTGACCATTTCAGGGAGTCCGGGTTCGCCGTGATTTCGCCATGTGCCTGCGCGCCCTGGGGAAATGTCCGTTCCATGAAGGCGACAAGGGATTCATGCCGCCCCCTGGCATGGAGGCTGCCCGCATCGAGGTGGGCGGACTCCATCGACTGGCCGTGCAGGGGGGAGTGTTCATCACGGAGGCCGGCTTCCAGCAACCGCGTGCGCAGGTTTTCGCAGGCGCGCAGCACGGCCGATCCCGCGCTTTCGGCCCCGAACGATCCCCCGGACCCCGGGGCGGGTGGATAGGCCGTATCCCCCATCTGCACATGAACCTGCGCGGGGGGCAATCCCATGACACCTGCGGCGATCTGCGTCAGGATGGTCTGCGTCCCCGTCCCCGGATCGGTCATCGCCAGTTGCACCGTCAGGTTCGCCCCCGCATCCAGATGCGCCAGCGCCTGGCACGGCTTGAGCAGGTTGTAGCGCATCGCACACGCCATCCCCATCCCGACCAGCCACTCGCCCTCCCTCACCTGTCCCGGTTGCGGGTTGCGTGCGCCCCATTCAAAGCGCCGGGCGCCTTCTTCCAGGCACTGGCGCAGGTGACGGCTGCTGAAGGGTTTATGGGCGGTCAGGTCCGTGGGCGTGTCATTGAGCAGGCGCAGTTCGACAGGATCGATCCCCAGTTCATGCGCCAGTTCATCCATGGCGCATTCCAGCCCGATCATCCCAACCGCGTCCCCGGGGGAGCGCATGGAATCCGAACGCGGCAGGTCAAGGTGGTTGAGGTGCGCGGTCGTGCGGATGGCGTCCGCGCGATACAGGCCGCGCGTGATCGTGGTCGTATCCTCCACGAAATTGTCAAAGGAGGCGCAGTGCGACAGTGCATCATGGCTGATGGCGCACAGGCGTCCCGTGCGGTCCGCACCGATGCGCAATGCCTGTCGGGTGGCGGTGCGATGGGTGGTGGCGGAAAACATCTGCGTGCGCGTCATGCCCACCTTGACGGGTTTGCCGAGTGCGCGCGCGGCAAGTGCGGCCAGGATCGCATCCGCGAAATAGGGCAGCTTCCCCCCAAACCCACCGCCGACATACGGGCTGATGACCTGCACGCGATGGGGCGAGATCTGCAGGGTCGCGGCAATGCCCATCTGGATCGACACCAGATTCTGTGCCGAGGTATGCAGCACCAGCCGGTCCCCCTGCCATAGCGCCGTCGTGGCGTGGGGTTCCATCTGGGCGTGGTTCTGGTGCGGGGTTTCATAGACCGCCTCCACCCGGATGGCGGACCGGGCAAGGGCGGCATCGAAATCGCCATGGTCCGTATGGGCGGGTTTGAACCCGTTGAGGAATTCCGGCTCCGTCGCCGTGGCGGGGTCAAGCAGGATGGCATGTGATGCCGTCTCATACTGCACATTGACCGCCATGGCGGCGGCACGCGCCCGTTCAAGGCTGTCCGCCACGACAAGCGCGACCGGTTCGCCATAATAATGGACATCAGGCCCCCGCAGCACGGGTTGCGCACGGGCAAAGCGATCCCGGGCGACCAGCGGACCCCATGGGGCCTGTGGCGGCGCATTGTCACAGGTCAGGACAAGGCGGACCCCCGGCATGTTCCGTGCCGTCGCGCTGTCGATGGACGTGATGCGCCCGCGTGCAATCGTTGACAGCACCATGACCCCCACCAGCGGATCAGCCTGCGCGCCAAGGCTTGCTGCATCCATTTCGTAGGCATAGCGGGCCTGTCCCGTGACCTTCAGCACGCTTTCGACGCGCTGCATGCCCGCCCCGATCATCGGGATGGTGGGAGCGTCCTGTTCGGGAGGAAGCGTGGGAAGGTCAGTCACTGTCATCCTCCCGCGACAGGGTAGCAAGGACCTGTATCAATGTCCGGCGGGCAAGCGGGATCTTGAAATCATTGTCCCCATGGCCCTGCGCGCCCGCCAATGCGATGTCCGCCGCATGCGACAGGGCATCACGGGATATTTTCTGGCCCGTCAGCGTCTGTTCCGCCTCCTCCACACGCCACGGTCGCGGGGCGATGCCGCCAAAGGCGAAGCGGACATGCGTGAACTGCCCCTGCCGTGCCTGCACAATGGCCGCGACCGATACCAGCGCAAAGGCATAGGACGCGCGATCACGCACCTTGCGATAGGTAGATCGCCCCACTGGTGCAGGGGGAAGCACGACGGCGACGATCATCTCATCACTTTGCAGCGCCGTTTCCACCTGCGGCGTGTCGCCGGGCAGGCGATGGAAGTCGGCCATCGGGATTTCGCGTTCCTGGCCGCTTGCCTGTCGGGTACGTATCCGTGCATCCAGCAGACGCAGCGCCACGGCCATGTCCGACGGGTTGACCGCGATGCAATGGTCGCTGCCGCCAATGACGGCGTTCATCCGGTTACCGCCGCCCATCGCGTCGCATCCCGAACCGGGCTGTCGTTTGTTGCACGCTGCCGCCATGTCGTAAAAGGCCAGGCACCGTGTCCGCTGCATCAGGTTGCCGCCCGTCGTCGCCATGTTGCGGATCTGGCCCGAGGCCCCCGCCACGATGGCATGGGACAGTACGGGGTAATGGCGCAGGATATGGGGATGGGCCGCCGTGTCGGAATTCGTGACCAGCGCGCCGATATGCGTATTGCCCGCCGGATCGGTCGTGATGTCGTGCAGGCCGGAAATCCGGTTGATATCGACCAGGCGATCGGGATGCATGACCTGCAGTTTCATCAGGTCAAGAAGGTTGGTACCCCCCGCCAGAAGGGTTGCCCCCTGCCCCTTTTCCCGTGTTGCCGCATCGGTCGTGGCGGGGCGCGTATAGGAAAACGGCCTCATGCCGAATGTCGCGCAACGTCAAGGATGGCGTCCCTGATGTTTGGATAGGCGCTGCAGCGGCACAGATTGCCCGCCATGCGTTCGCGCAGGTCGGCGATATCCAGATGGGGATGGTGTTCGGTGCCTTCCATCGTGACCATGCTGGGCCAGCCTGCCTTCCATTCCTGCAACATGCCGATGGCCGAACAGATCTGCCCGGGGGTGCAGTATCCGCACTGGAACCCGTCATGGTCGATGAAGGCCCGCTGCATGGGGTGAAGCTGTTCCTCCCGCGACAGGCCCTCGATAGTGGTGATGTCCGCGCCGTCATGCGATGCGGCAAGCGACAGGCACGACAGCACCCGCCTGCCGTCGAGCAGGATGGTGCAGGCCCCGCACTGCCCATGGTCGCAGCCTTTTTTGGTACCTGTCAGGTGCAGATGTTCGCGCAGCAGGTCGAGCAGTGTCGTGCGGGTATCGAGTTCAAGCTGGTGGGGCGTGCCATTGACCGTCAGTTGCACCTCGATCCCATGCTGGCTGGGTTCTGTCCCGACGGCACGCAGATGTCCGCGCGGGCGCTGACCTGCAACCGCTGCCCCGGCCGGGGAAACGTTCAGCATGCCCGTCACGGCGACGCCTGCCTGCAATACATGGCGGCGTGAAAGCGGGGCGTGGAGAGGTCCGGTGCATTTACGGGGCATCATGACGTCTGGTCGCGGCCTTTCATCGGGGGCGTGAATGCCGGGAGGCTATGGTTTCTAAGGCAGGGGTCTCCCGAAGGTTGCCATATTTATGGGATGATGGGGCGGCTTTTCCCGGCGTGGGACACACGATCCGGTGAGTGACAGAGGCGGGATGGCCCCGTATCAGGGAAGGTGGACACGGTGCGCAGATCGCATGCGTGCCCCTTGAGGCGCGCTGTTGTATGGGGGACGGGACAACGACAAAAGGGGGCCGCAATCCGTCGGCCCCCTTATCATGGTCATCTAATAAGGGGACGTGCGATAAAATTTACCGCATGTCCCCTGCCCTGTTCACCGTGTGTACAGGGTGTTGTCGCGACGGTCGATGTCGGGAATGGCGTGGTCGGGATCCAGCGTCACCGTTCGCAGCACGCCATGGGTCCTGACCGGCAGGTCGATGGCCGTGTGCTGATACCATGCTTCGGTCGGGATGACCTGACGTTCGGTGGTGCCATCAGCATAGGTCAGCAGCATTGTCACGGGAATGGGCAGGCTGCCCTTGTTCTGCACGGTGACCTGATAGCCATCGGATGTGGCGTGAATTCCGGTGCAGGCATAATCCGGCGCACGGTTTTCAAAATACCAGCCGCGCCAGAACCACGACAGGTCCTCCCCTGTTTCGCTGCTCATGAAACGGAAGAAATCCGACGGCGTGGGATGGTGGTAGGCCCACACGTCGATATAGCGCCGGAAAGCGCGATCAAAGCGTTCCGGCCCGACGATCTGTTCACGCAGCAGCTTGAGGCCGTAGGCCCCCTTGAAATAGGTCACCGGATGGCGGTAACGCTCCTGCACCAGGTCGGAGGGCACCATCAGCGGCGGTGCATCCCTGTCCCGCAGGAGGGGCACAATATCGTCCGCCGGCACGCCCGTCTGGGGGGCGAACTCGTTGTCCTTCTTGGGGGCGAATTCCCCATGGTTGAAATGATCGGACGCATAGGCATCGATGAAGGTGTTGAAGCCTTCATCCATGAAGGCGTTGCGCCGTTCATTGGACCCGACGATCATGGGGAACCAGCCATGGCCGAGTTCGTGCGTGGTGATCCAGAACAGTTGCGGCCCGTGGTCCTTCATGCCGTCAAAGACGATGCCGGGATATTCCATCCCGGCCCCATGCCCACCAAGGTTGATCGCGTTCTGCCACGGATAGGGATACCACTGTTCGGAAAAATATTCGATCGCGTGCTTCACGTATTCGGTGGAACGGTCCCACCCGTCCGGTCCCACGCCTTCGACCGGATAGACGGACATGGCAAGGTGTGGCCCCCTGGTCACGCCATGGGTGGCAGGCAGGTTCATCCGGGCAGCATCCCAGACGAACGCAGGGGATGCGGCAAACGCCACGTCCCGCGTGTTTTCCATGCGGAAATGCCATGTCATGTCCCCATGGTCATGGCGATGGCTGCCTGGGTCCGTCACATCCTGCGCGGTGCGGATCAGGACGCGCGTATCGCTGTGGGCCGCCTGTGACAGGCGCTTGCGCTCTGTCGCGGTCAGGACGCTTTCCGGATTGAGCAGCGTGCCGGAACCCGCAACCGTGTAATTCCACGGCACGGTCACACGATAATCGATATTCCCGTATTCAAGGTAGAATTCCTGCGCCAGATAGGGCGCCGTGTCCCATCCCCGGATGTCGTCATAGACCGCCATGCGCGGATACCATTGGGCGATTTCATAAATGTCCCCATTTTTACTTGGGGTCACCGAAGTGCGCCCACCCCACGGGCCGGGAATGACGTACTGCCACGTCACATGGATGCGCATTTTCCCACCCTTGCCACGCAGGGCGGTGGGCAGGCGCAACTGCATGCGCGTATCGCTGATGATCGGGGTGATTTCCTTTTTGCTTCCCCCGTATTCCACAACGACTTTCTGGATCTGGACGCCATTGGTGCGCGGGGCGGAAAAACGGCCTGAAGCATATTGCGACCGTGAATCGGGTTTATATTCGTTCTGCTCCAGGTTCAGCCAGATGACATCAAGTGCGTCAGGACTGTTGTTGGTATAGGTAATGGTTTCCTGCCCGGAGAGGCTTTTTGCATCCGGCAGTATCCGCGCATTGATGGAATAATCCGCGCGGTTCTGCCAGAAGGCACGTCCCGGAACCCCGGCGGCCGAACGAAAGGCGGTGGGCCGGTCCGGCATGGGTTGCGGCATGAAAACGTCCGGCGCCCGTACTGCCTGCCCCGGGGGAAGGCTGGTGGCGGCCCATCCGGACGTGACGCAGGCAAGGGAGGCCACGCACCCAAGAAGCAGGGATCTGTATCCTTTCGGATCGGGACGTAAACTCATGAATATCGAAACCTTTTTCTCTGCGTGGCCATTATGGTGGATCATGCCGCGACGAACGTAACCCGGCATCAAGGATACGGTCAATTCGGTTCAGGAATGTTACGATCTGGGCTACGGAAAACGGTTTGCCACCATCATTCAGGAATAAAAAAGTGGGGATTTGGTCATCCGGATCTATTTCGACCGGAAACCCGCTGTAATCGGAGCGAGGACCCTGGGAACAGGCATCGACTGATCATGCCTGTTGGTCAGATGGATGTGGGGGCCAGAAAAATAACCGGGTTACGAAACCAGCGTTACCTTCCGAAAGATTTCAAATCCATCATCGTCGCATTCCGCCATGATGATATTCGGGGCGTTCTGGACGGCATGAAGGAAAGACTTGTCCTTTATTTCCACGGCAGCATATTTTTTCGTGTTCTGCTCAATGATGAGGGAATTGTCGTGAACGGAAACGCTGGCTTCATCCCGGATATTGATGCCCCTGCGTCCTTTTTCATTCACGCCCTGCATGGCTGCCGCGTTCCCGAATGGAACGTCTTTGCGATATAACCGCAGGCATGACGATAAAAGCCCGCTTCCCCTCCTATACCCTGCTTGAACGTATGGCTGACCTTGTGGTCCATGTCGTCGGGGTTGTCGTCATGGTCGCCGGGGCGGCATGGTTGGGGGCTTCGGTGCCGGCCGATGCCTCTTGGGCGGCGCGGCAGTCGGTCTTTCTTTACGGGACCTGCCTGATCCTCGTGTGTATCTGTTCGGCGGCCTATAATTTCTGTCCGGCCTGTCGCCTCAAGGGGGGATTGCAGCGGGTCGATCAGGCCATGATCTTCGTCGCCATTGCCAGTACCTATACACCCTTCATCATCATTGGTGGACATGGGGGGCTCAGCCTCGGATTTTGTGGGCTGTTATGGGGCGTGGCGCTGGCGGGGATGGGCATGAAACTGTTCTGGTTTGAAAAGAGCCAGAAATACCCCGTTTTCCCCTATCTGGCGGTGGCATGGATGTTCTTCCTGTGCCCGGATCCGGTTTTCTGGCACCTGCCCTTTCAGGTCGTGGCCCTCATCATTCTGGGGCTGGTCTTCTATTGCATTGGTACGGTGTTCTATAATCACGAAAACCTGCCGTTTTCCAATGCGCTGTGGCATGTCATGGTGGTCTGCGGCGCTTCCACCCACATCTATGCCGCGCGGCGCATGATTGATACCATCGCCTGAGCGGCATGTGTCAGGACGACGTCCCCGTTTCATCGTGGCGTTCGCGCAGATATTTCCGTCGCCCCTTTTCCCCCATCCACAGCATGACCGGCAGGAGTTTCTGCCACAATGCAGGGAAAATCAGCAGAAGTTGCCCGAAAACCCCGTCGGATGACGGGACGAATACGTCCCTGCCACGCTGGCGCAGGGCACGTAGGATCAGCGTTGCGATCTGCTGCGGCGGTACCGGCAGGGTTACGAAATTGAGGGCCGATCCCCCGTTCTGCATTTCCTTTTGCAGCATGGGCGTATCCACCGCCCCCGGAAAGATGGAGGAGACGTGGATGCCACGTGCACGGACTTCCTCCCGCAGGGACAGGGCAAAGCCGCGCAGGCCGAATTTCGTGGCGGCATAGACGCTGCTGCCTCCGAGTGGAACAATGGCGGCCATCGAATTGACAAACACGACATGCCCGCCACGCGGCACCAGATCCAGTAGTCGCGTCGTCAGCATGATGGGCGCCTGCAGGTTGACCGTTACCTGTTCGCGCACCGATCTGTCGTCAAGGCTGGCGGCAGCCTGCGGCACGATCACCCCTGCACAGTGGATGAGCGCACGCACCGGCGCGCCCAGTGTGCGGATCCGGTCTGCCGCCGAACCAAGGGCCTGTGGATCGCCAAGATCGCAGCGGATGTTGGTCACGTCTGGCGAGTGTTCCAGCGTCGGGACGCTTCCCTGCCGTGTCAGCGCAATCACATGGTATCCCGCAGCCAGCAGGCCATCGATGACCAGACGTCCGATCCCCCCTGCCCCGCCGGTAATCACCGCCAGCGGGTGTTGTGTTGAATCTGGTGGAAACGGCGCCGTCATAAGAGTCTCGCGAACGGTAAGATTGTGATTATTTTCAACCTGATATGCATCTGGTTCATGTTACCTGACGTAACATAAAGTTATCATGACGTCGAAGATAAATCGTAATCCGTATTTTCACGGTATCTTTTGCGAAGGTTTGTCCGGACTGCTGCCGTTCATGTCGTCGCGGGCTTCCTGCATGGCCTTTTCCGTCAGGCGCTTTTCATTGCGCCGCAGGAAAATGGCCGATCCCCCGACCCCGACAACAACGCCGATCACACCGATGACGCTTGCCGGTCCCGAAAGCTGCATGATCTTGTGACCCAGATAGTAGGTCAGCATGGCATAACCACCGGCCCAGCAGATGCCGCCCGCCGCGTTGAAGATCATGAAGCGCGGCCATGTCATGTGATTCGCCCCGGCCAGCAGCGCCACGAACACGCGCACCACGGCGATGAAGCGGCCAAAGAAAACGATTTCACTGCCATGGCGGCGGAACAGGAACCGGCCAAGCAGAAGCCGGTCCGGTGTCAGGCCAAGCCGTGCGCCATAGCGTTGGAGCAGCGGGATTCCCACCGTCCGCCCGATGATATAGCCGATATTGTCACCAATGACCGCGCCCGCAATGGCGGCGACCGCCACCCAGCCAATCGCCATATGGTGTGTCGCTGCGCAATAGAGCGAGGCGGAGATGATCAGCGTTTCCGCCGGCAGGGGCAGCCCCATGCTTTCCAGCATGACGATCAGGGTGATGACGCCATATCCATAATGCTGGAACAGATAGTCCAAGTGGTGAAGCAGCTTACAATCTCCTTGCGCAACCTGCGCGGAGCACGGCCTGCATGCGACTGGAACCGGCTGTCATCATCCGCCCGATGGCGCCCACGTCGCCCGACATGCCATGCTGATAACGCAATGGGGGATTTCACATCCCATGGGAAGCCTATTTTTCAAATAGCTGCTCTCCATCATATCGGGGATATGTCATATTATCCAACGGGATAAGGCACTTGGGCGGACCCATGCCCTTCCCTTTGGGACCGGGCGCAGGATCACTCGGCCCGGATCATGATCTCCACCACATTGGCGCGGCCCGATGCGATCCCTGCCTGGATGGCAGGCGCGATATCGGTGGCGCGCGTGATCCTGCATGCCGACAGTCCATAGGACGCGGCCATGGCCTGATAATCTATGACCGGGTCATTGAGGTCCATGGCAAGGTAATTGCCATTGCGGGTCGAGACGTAATGCGTCTGTCCCCGCATGAAACCCTTGAGGACATTATATTCCTGATTGTTCATGATGACGAAGGTCACCGGCAGTTTCTCGTGCGCCGCGGTCCAGATCGCCTGTGGGGAGTAGAGCGAGGCCCCGTCCCCCACCAGGCACACCACAGGCTCCCGCCCCAGGCCGAGTGACGCGCCCACGGCGGCCGGCATCCCCCAGCCCAGCGCACCGCCGCGCAGGAAGGAGTACTGCGCGGGCCAGTCACTGTCGAGGAAGGAGCGCACATGCGATGAGGTGGCGATGGCCTCGTCAACGATGGCGATGTCCGGCCCGATGGCGCGCACGGCTTCGTACGCCGCGACGCAGGGGGCGATGACGGGTTCTTCCATGCGGTGCAGCGCGGTGGCGATGGCCTTGCTCCGGCGGTCATGGTTGCGCGCCGTAACATTCTGCCGTGTGGTGGCATAATCGTCTTCGCGTCCCGCGATCGCCTTTTTCAGCAGGGGCAGGAACGCCTCCAGCGAGGTACGGATATGCCCCACCAGCGACAGTGGCGTATAGAAGGTACGTCCCAGATCCCCGATATCCGCCGAAACCTGGTAGATCGCACATCCCGGCGGCACGGCGGAGCCTTCGGAATACAGGATGGTGATCAGCGACTTGCCACCAAGCGCGAAAATCGCGTCATAATCCGCAAGTTTCGCCGCGATGTCCGTTGCCCGCGTGGGCAGGTTGCCTTCCCACAGCGGATGCGATGTCGCGAAGGGCACGCGCGAAGGCCAGGAGGAGCCAAAGACCGGCGCGCCCAGAAGTTCGGCCACGGCGGCCACCTGTGCGGCAGCCCCGGCGGCGTGGACCTCGTCCCCCGCGATGATCCCGAGGCGCCCCGGCGCGATCCGGGCCAACTGCTGCGCCAGTTCCGGCAGGCCGCCTGCGATCGAACGCCGGTCGATCTGCGATGGGGGGGCGGCGGAAACCGTGCTCATTTCCTCCATCACGTCCATGGGCAGCGACAGGAAGACGGGGCCAGTGGGCGCGGCCATGGCGTCGTTGAAGGCGCGATGCACCAGTACCGGCAACTGGTCGGCATGCATGACTTCCTGCGCCCATTTGACGGCGGGGGTGGCGATGCTGACCAGATCCCCGAACAGAAGCGGGTCGGAGATGGTGTGGCGGGAATCCTGCTGCCCCGCCGTTACCACCAGTGGCGTCTGCGATACGCTGGCGTTGAGGAGGTTGCCCATGCCATGGCCAAGTCCGCCCGCCGTATGCAGGTTCAGGAAGCCGGGACGCCCCGCCGCCTGCGCATAGCCATCGGCCATGGCGACGGCGCTGGCCTCCTGCAGGGCCAGAACATAATGCAGGTCCGGGCGTTTCTGCAGCGCATCGATCAGCGGAAGTTCCGTCGTGCCGGGATTGCCAAAAATATATTTGACCCCCTCGCTTTCAAGAATTTCGAGCAGGATGTCAGCGCCCCGTCGGCTACGCTGTCCATCGATATCACTGACTGCCGTGATCTGCATGAAGGGCCTCTTCCATACTGGTGTTATTGCAACTGTAATATGAAAATGGCGATTGTCATCCATCCAACTGCAGCCTGATGCACATAAGACAGACGATGACATCTGGCATGGGGATATCGGTCATTTATATTCAAAAACATGTTGCGGAATATAATGTTACGATACCCACCGCGAAATGACTCCCCCGCCGCGAAAAGATATACCGAAAATACAGAATTGCCCTGATCGACATGACGCATGCACAAGGATGGCTCCACGCCATTCCCGAAAGTTTCTGCCCGACCGCGCTTGGGGACATTGACCGGACGCTTCAGGCAATCCGGGCGGAGCATGATGTCGCGATCCCGCTTGCGATCGAAAGCGGCAGCCGTGCATGGGGCTTCCCTTCCCTCGACAGTGATTATGACTGCCGGTTCATCTTCATCAGGCCCACGGCGCAATACCTGTCCCTCTGGCCGGTGCGCGATGTTATCGAGGTCCCGCTGACGCAGGAACTCGACATCAATGGCTGGGACCTTGCCAAGGCTGTCCGCCTGCTGCTGAAGGGGAATGTGGCGGTGATGGAATGGCTGTCCTCCCCCATCATTTATGGGGCGGATGCGACATTCCGCGCCCGCTTCCTTGCCCTGGCGCATCGTGTGTGCAACCGCACGCTTGTCGCGCGGCATTACCTGCATCTGGGCGAAAAGCAGTACGACCGGCATTGTGGCATGCAGGTGCATGACCTGCGGATCAAGGAGCTTTTTTACGCCCTGCGTCCCGCCATCGCCCTGCGCTGGCTGCGCCTGCATCCGGCATGCAATGTCGTGCCGATGCACTTTCCGTCCCTGCTGGGTGAATGTGAACTCGAACCTGCCACGGTCGGGATCATCGACGACCTTATCCGCGCCAAGGCGCAGACCCGTGAAACCCGCCTGATCGCGATGCCTGAACCGCTGGAGTGGTTGATGGCGCATGAATTCGCCCTTGCCCATGAAACATTCGATCACCTGTCCCCAGAGGTGCCTGCCGATGCCATGGCGGAGGCCGATGAATTTTTCCGCGCCCAGCTTGGGGAGAAATGAAAAAAGGCCCAAGCGTTCGTTGCGCAGGGGCCTTTTTAATTCCGGGAAATGCCGCCTTTCTGAAAAAGGCGGCACCCGGAAACTTTCATTATGTGATGATGAAATTTTGAAACGCTCTTACCGGTGGCAGGGCACCTGCTTTCAGGGCGTGCCCAGTGTCATATCGAGGCGCTGCATCATACGCGGCAGCGGGATCTGCACTTCGGTGATGGGCAGGCTTTTCGTGCCCGAAGATTTCATCGTAAAGGCCGGTAGCCTGCCAGCCATCAGCAGCGCGGCAAGATGCGCCTGGTCATCCGGCAGGCCTGCATGGCGGGCTTCGTTTTCCTTCATCGTGATGGTCTGCTGGTCCGCCGCGTCCGCGTTCTGCTGCGGCATCGGTGTTCCGGGAATTTCCTTGTCCCGTTTATCGGCGTCCGTTGTGTCCAGCGTCACGTCCACGGCCTGCAATGTCAGGCGCCCCACATTCTGGGCAATGTTGAACACCGTCATTGGATTGAGGCCACGGACATTGTGGTCCAGCACCGACAGGGTGGCGGTATCAAGCAGCACGGGCGAGAAGTTGCCCAATTGAATCTTGCCATGCCAGTTGCCGAAATTCGGGAAATTCCCGCTACTCGTCATGGTCATCACTGACGTGTTTTTCTGCAGGCCATACCCGATGTTCAGGCTGCCTTGCAGCGTGTTGTAACCCTCTTGCCCCACCTCCCGGGCAAAAGATGCCAGCGTGCCCGGGATCGGTGCGCCGGGACCTGCAGCGACGATTTTCTGGACAGGGAGCGTGATCCCGGAGAACGAGAGGTCAAGGTAATAGGGTATCGCGTGCGCCGTATCGATGCGCGAAATGTCCACGCTGCTGGCCGTGATATCCACCGCAGGCGCGACGTGCCATTTCACGTCCGACAGCGACACCGTACCGAAAAGCGAGGTACTGACGCTGCCATATTCCACGACACCCAGCAGGTTCATGGACTGCAGGGCGTCATGCACGCCCTTTTCCGCCTTCTGTGAGGCATGATGGTGGGCGATCCCCCACCCGATCAGCACAAGGCAGCCGATCCCCCCTGCCCCGGCCTGCAGCCACCGGTGATATTTTTGCATGAAGGAACGACGGTTTTTTGCATCGCCGAGTTCATGTGCGGCCTTGGTCATGTATTCGGCCGCCGAACGCTGCGCCGCCTTGACCTTGGGGGCCTGTGCCACCACGAAATCGGACGTACGATGGGAAAACGCCTTCAGGCCCTGCCCAATCTGTTCCAGTGCTTCGTCCGCCCTGGCCGAACTGCCTATGCCCGTACCCGTGGCGATGCCTCCGCGCGCCAGAAGCGCGCCGGGCGGGATCAGCGGACTGAGGGGGGGCAGCAGTTTGCTCATTGGTGGCAGCAGCATGGAGGTATTGGCTGCTGCGGCCCCTGCCGGAGTGGGTGTGCCTGCGGTCTGCATTACCGTCATCGTTCCTTTGTCTGCGTACAGGATCAGGCGTGCTTT
The DNA here is from genome assembly GCF_013155425.1 of Gluconacetobacter entanii. Taxonomy (NCBI): domain Bacteria; kingdom Pseudomonadati; phylum Pseudomonadota; class Alphaproteobacteria; order Acetobacterales; family Acetobacteraceae; genus Gluconacetobacter; species Gluconacetobacter entanii. The sequence goes on from NZ_JABJWD010000038.1 coordinate 23,840, forward strand.
TGCGTATTTTCGCGCTGCCATGCCAGTTCGTCGCGGATCATGAACACCACCAGCACGGTTTCACACCCGATGCGCGTCAGGATGATGCTGAGGACAGTCGTGATGAGGGCGACGATACTGCCCAGGATCAGGCCGATGATGGTCGGCAGTGTGGTGGATTCCCCCGCCATCTGCGCGGCATTGATGCACAGCACGAGGATGCTGATGAATGTCGCCAGCCCGGACAGCACGCAGAAGACCACGCCGATATAATAGAATATCTTCATGAACTGCGGGGTGATGAGCGTATCGAAGGACAGGAGGGTCTTCATGATGTTCGGTCCTTGGTAAGGGAAACGGGGAGGGTTGGTGCCGGTGGCACGACGTGATGGGGATCAGGGGGCCGGGGTGGACGTGGCCGCCTGCGTGGCGTTGGCGATCTTGCGGTTTTCAATTTCCGTGGGATCGGTGGCATCGGCGCATTGCGGCTGCTTGCAGGCGTAGGAACGCGTGACGCTGAGTTGCGCGTCAGGGAAGTCCCCCTGCGTGGGCGTGGTGAGCATGCCGCTGACGAGGTACCATCCGGCGTCACCGAAATCGGCCTTGTCATCGGCCATCGTCAGGCTCAGGTGGCCCGGCCATGTCGTGGCGACATCCTTGTGCCCGGCCCCGTTCGTCTGCACCAGCAGGCTGACGGGAACGGGCTTTCCATCGCCCTGCATGGAGGCGAAACGGGTGGCACGGATGTTGTCGAGCGAATGGAACAGTTCGACCGGCCGGTCATCATTGATCCAGTTCGCCAGGCGGACGGGCACCGGGGCCGTGCCAAGTTCACGTATCTCGCTGTCGCGACGCGCCACAAGCTGCTTTTCACGCCTGGCTGCGGCGATCCGCTGCGCCTGCGCGTGCTGGGCCGCGATCTGTTCCGGTCCCGCCTGATACAGCAGCGTTTCAAGGCGCTGGTCGCCATAGACGCTGTAGCCATGTACCGTGGCGGAATAGGTCGGTTCGGCCTCGTTGCCGCTGACGCCCCTGGGATCGACATCGAATTCCAGCACGATCCAGACCCGGCGGTTCATCCAGCCAAAGCTCTCGCGCCTGCGTTCAAAATTACGCGCCTCTTCGGGGGGCATCGCGAATCCCGTGATGGATTCCATGTCCTGCGCATGCAGCGCGACGGCAAGGGGGATTCCGTCCGCCGCGCATGGACGGCCAAGGCGCAGGAGATTCCCGTTGATATGGACCGGGAACATGTTTTCCTGAAAGTCATAATGGCCGAATTCGGTTTCCAGTTCGGCATAGATGACGCCTGGCGCGACATTGCCACTATGGGCCTGCATGTCCTGCCCTGCCTTTTCAAGCACTTCATGCAGCCGGAAATCGTCGTTTCTTGAACGGAACCATTCCGGGGCCATATGCCCCTGCGCCCAGCATTTCTGGGCCTCGGGGTTGGCAAGGAATGTCGGGTCGTTTTTCCCGGCGAACAGCATGTAGCCCCAATATCCCTGATCCCCCACCCTGGGCACGGGGGCGGGTTGCGCGGACGCCACGGCAGGCTGTGCCTGATCGGGCGCAGGGGAAGTGGCTGGTGGCGTGGCCTGCGGGGACGTGGCGGCGTCTGCTGCGGGTTGCGGCGCAGGGGCATCCGCCGGCGGCGGTCCGGTGAACGGGTTGGGTGGCGTGGGGGCATCGAGGGAGGCCGGCGGCGTGGCGGCCGGTGGGGTCGCCGCGGCAAAGACCCATCCCCCGCTGCGTTCCGCGTGATACTGGCCGGTGATGCGGCCTTCTTCCGACACGCTGGCATCGGCGCGTTCGGCGGTGGGGCATGTCTGCTCGAACTCGCGCCGCATCCTGTCGAGCAGCGCAACCTGTGCGGTCGGATTGCCCCTGTCCCCGCTTTCGCTGGACAGGACCATCTTCAGGCGCAGGTCCTTGCGGCACCACTGCGCGCCGCCTGCGGCATAGACCTCGATATGCTTGGCGCTTGACCGTGCGATCAGCGCCTCTTCCTGCGCCCATGCCGCGACAGGCGCCAGCATCATGGCCAGCGCAACACCCCCGGTCAGGCGTTGACGCATCGTGCCTTCGTGCAGAAGCGACCGGATCATGCGCTTGTTCCTCACGTTAGTTGAGTTCCCATACACCCTGTGCCGAACGGCATGCCGTTTCGGTCGATGTGCTGGATTTTCCCTTGTCGGTCGCGACGGTTTTCAGGTCGCGGCAGGTGACGCTTGCATTGACGTTCGACGATACCGTCTTGCCTTCGGGGGCGGCCGGCGCTGCATCGAGGTCAAATGTCCCGCTGGTCGCGGCATGGTGGCTCCCGGCCGACAGCGGTTGCAGCGAAGATGCCGCGACGTAGCCGATCGAACGGCCATGCTGCGAAACCAGCATCCAGTTCTGTCCCGTCAACTGTCCCACCACCATGATCACGGAATGGGTCGGCAGCGTCATCGCGACCGTGGCGGAGGTGGACGGGGAAAGATAGACCGGGGAAGATGACGTCACCTGGTATCGCGCGCCAATCGCATGGATCGACCCCGGCGCCGCCACGTCGGCATTGCGGACAATACGGATCGACTTGTCTTCCTGCCGGGTATTGGACGTGGTGATGGTGGCGCGCATGGTGGAGTGGTCGGACTGCCACGTCACCGTACGGTTGTCCCCCTGCGCCATCAGAAGCTGCTGCTGACGGCGGGCCAACGCCTTGCGGTCCATGTTGTCGAGCATGTTGCCGATACTCGAACCAAAGGTTTCCCCGCCGATCAGGCTGGCAAGGCCCGCCACGACATGGTTGCGTGTCGTGTGGACGCCGGGTTCGGTGCCGGTCTGCGCAGTATTACCAGACTGATCGGTCGCACATCCCGAAATTGCAGCCGAGATGCAGAGAACGGAAAACGTTTTTACGCCAATCCGGTAAAAATCACGCATTACCAATATTTTCCCAATGTATTCTGTAAGTGAAATTTTGCAATCACATAACGACGCCGCATTTTGTCGTCAACGAAAAAATAGACCAATTGGAATTAAAAATATGGACCTGTAAGGTCTCTATTTAAAGATTCATTATATATTCATGAAAATGTATAAGATATCGGGCAGGAATCCCTACCTTGCGCAGGAAAAAATAATCGACCGATGGAATTAAATAATTCCGGGCGAAAGTTCTGGCTTTCGCATGGAAGCAGGATGCGGACGGTCGGGGGATGATTGCAGTCGTTTTTTATGGAACGGCAGATATTCTGGAAGAATCCAGATACAGCACGGATATCATGAAGTTTTCATGACCGGGTTACGGAAGATAACCATAAAAACTTCCGGAATAATGAATTTAAAGGCTTGTCGTATCTTCCGTCGCGGGCTCTGCAGGAGCAGGAGCAGGAGCAGGAGCAGGAGCAGGAGCAGGAGCAGGAGCAGGAGCAGAGTTGGGATTGGGATTTTGCGCCTGGGCCAGGAACCTTGCAAAATCATCCTGCATCTTGCGTGCCAGTTCCGGGTCGGACAGTTGCGCATCCTTTTGCGACGAATCAATCACGACCACCCTGTCCCCCGAGAGGGGATCGGGAACATGGTTCGCACCCAGAAGGGCCTGAAGGCCACGCGCGTTCTGGCCGTCATGGATCTGGCTGTCGAGGTCGCGATCAATCAGGCCATGATGGTCAAGGAACGTGTTGAAACGTGAAGGAATGCGAATGCAGCCTTCGGAATCCGAACGGCCCAGACGCCCTTCCAGCAGGTCGGGGTCCGTTGCGTGCATCTCCAGACGGACAACGGCGAGCGCGCCTTTCCTGCGCCAGTCCTCGGTCGTCTGCCAGCCAAAGTCCCAGACGCGCATGCCCTTGTTGCCATTGCCACGCACGCCGAATTCATTTTTCGTCCCCTGCGCACGGTAGCCGTAGATCTGCCCGTCATTGAGGAAAATCCCCACGGGCGTACGAAAATGTTCCGTACGGCCAGGGCGTCCCGTGCTGACACGGACCGAGCCCAGCGCAATCAGTTTTCCAAGTTCCCCCCCGCCCACTGTGACCCACAGGCGCTGCACACGTTCGGCACGGTCCACGACCAGTACGACCTGTGCGGTATCGGGCCACAGATGCGTCCTGTTGAGAAGATCCCTGGCCTGTGCAAGGGCCGTGTCCGTAAGGTTGGCGCTGGTCCGGGCGACCTGCGGCCCCACTTCTGTCTTCAGCGCGGCGCGCAGGTCGTTCATGTCCTGCATGATGTCAGGTGGGGCGGACTGCGCATGTCCCTGTGTCGTCGCAAGGCCCCAGATAATCAGGAATGTCCCGGCCGCCGCATGTAAACTTATCTGCATCTGGCTTCCGGCATGACGGTCTGGCGATCCCGTGGATGTACGTTCTGTTCTGAAAAACCAATGAAATGCATCTTTAGCGTATTCTACTACCTCCCTGCCGTCCCTGATCCATTTCCCTTGTGCTGGAGCGTTCGATACAGTCTTCGGGTTTCCATGGAGGGTATGCAGGTTCCTATCGTACGTCCTGCGGTCGGTCCGTGGCATCGAAACGGAAGGGTTCGCCGACTGCCGTGCCGGGCAGTTCCCCTTCCCACATGACGGTATTCCCCCGGATGATGGTGCCAACGGGACGGCCGGTCAGGGTGCGACCGACAAAAGGTGACCAGCCGCAACGTGATGCCAGCCAGTCCTGCCGGATCTCCCAGCGGGCCCCAAGATCGACGATCGAGAAATCGGCGTCGTACCCCACGGCGATCCGTCCCTTGCGCACCAGTCCGAACAGGCGCTGTGGTCCGGCGGATGTCATGTTCACCACCTTGCGCAGCGTCAGGCGTCCCTGCGCGACATGATCAAGCATCAGCGGCAGCAGCGTCTGCACCCCCGGCATGCCGGATGGGGAGTCGGGATAGGAACGTTCCTTTGCCGTCATGGTATGGGGGGCATGGTCGGATCCGATGATGTCGGGTACCCCCTGCCCCATCCAGTACCACAGGCCCTCTCGCGCCGTGCGGTTGCGGATCGGCGGGTTCATCTGCGCCAGCGTGCCGAGTTCGGGATAGGCCTCCTCCGCCGCAAGGGTCAGGTGCTGCGGCGTGACCTCGCAACTGGCGATATCCTTGTTGGCCGAAAGGAATTCCAGTTCCGCCGGCGTGGTGACATGCAGCACATGGATGCGGCGGCCTGTCCTGCGTGCAAGGGCCACGATGCGCCGTGTCGCGCGCATTGCCGTTTCCTCGTCACGCCAGACCGGGTGGGAGGACGGATCCCCCGCCACGCGATGCCCGACCCGTTCCAGCAGCCTGTCCTCGTCCTCGGCATGGATCGCGACGCGGCGGGAGCCGGAGCGCAGGACACGTTCGAGGATCCGGTCATCGGACACCAGCAGGCTGCCGGTGGAGGAGCCCATGAAGATCTTGATCCCTGCGGTGCCCGGCAGCTTTTCAAGTTCCCCGCACTGCTCTGCATTGTCCGTCGTCGCCCCGACATAGAATGCGTGTTCGCACCACATGCGCCCGCGTGCGCGCGCCAGCTTGTCCGCCACGGCTTCGGGCGTATCGGTGGGGGGGCGGGTATTGGGCATCTCGAACACGCCCGTCACGCCGCCAAGCACGGCGGCGCGGCTGCCGGATTCCAGGTCTTCCGCATCGCCGGGTCCGGGTTCGCGGAAATGGACCTGCGTGTCGATCACGCCGGGCAGGATGGTCAGGCCCGTGCAGTCCAGCGTGCGATCCGCGCTGCCGGTGCCGCCGATGCGTGCAATCCGTCCGTCACGGACGAAAACGTCCACCGTTACGGTCTGATCGGGAAGGACGACAGTCCCGTTTTTCAAAACAAGGTCGTACGATGTGCCAGGCATCAGGTCTTCCGTCTCGTTTACGTTTCAGGAGCAGATACGCAACCGGCTCCGGCGTGGGACGGAAAATAATCGACATGCGTGCATACGTCCAGAAGAAGACAGGTGCCTTCACGCATGCCGCTGCGCTGTGTGGCCTACTGGAGAATGAAAAACAGGGTCATGCACGCAATCGCCATCGTGATGATGACAAGGCGACCGAGGTGATAATCCGGGGCTGCGTGCCGGTGGCCAAGATGCACCTGCGCGGGCGGGACATCATGCGACAGGTCGGTCATTTTCTCCTCCGTACACGAAATTGGGTGTTGTGCGGCATTGTTCAGTTCAGGGATGTCAGACTGTCCCACAGCAGTTTGAAATTGAGGATGAGGATGATGGCGGCGATAAGCCACGCCATGGCTTTCATCGGGGGAGAGATCACGAATTCCCCCATCTTTTCACGGTCAGAGACGAACATCACCAGCGGGATGACCGCAAAGGGCAGTTGCATCGACAGGATGACCTGGCTGAACATCAGCAGTTCTCCCACCCCATGCGTGCCATAAAGCAACGTGACGAACAGGACGGGAATGACCGCAAGGCCGCGGGTCAGCAGTCTACGCGCCCATGATGGCATGGAAAGGTGCAGGAACCCTTCCATGACGATCTGCCCGGCCAGCGTGCCGGTCACGGTTGAATTCATGCCCGCCGCCAGCAGGGCCGTTGCGAACAGGGTGGATGCGATCCCCACGCCCAGCACGGGTGACAGCAGGCGATAGGCATCGGAAATTTCAGCAACGTCGTGATGTCCGCTGGCATGGAACGCCGCCGCCGCGACAATCAGGATGGCGGCATTGATGAACAGCGCCAGAACAAGGGCGATCGTGCTGTCGAGTGTTGACCACCGGATGGCGTCGCGTCGTCCCGCCGGAGTGCGGTCGAAGGCACGGGTCTGCACGATGGAGGAATGCAGGTACAGGTTATGCGGCATGACCGTCGCCCCGATGATGCCGATGGCGATATACAGCATCGAAGGGTCCCTCAGGACCTGCGACGATGGCATGAACCCGCGCAGGATCGCGGAAATGGAGGGAACGGACGCGATGACCTGCACCACGAAACAGCCTGCGATGATGAGCAGCAGTCCGATGATGAAGGATTCAAGATAGCGGAAGCCACGCTGCATCAGCAGCAGCACGACGAAGGCGTCCGCAATGGATACAATACATCCCCCGATCAGGGGCAGGCCAAACAGCAGTTGCAGGGCAACGGCCGTGCCAATGACCTCCGCCAGGTCGCAGGCGATGATGGCGAGTTCGCATGACAGCCACAAAATGGAATTCGCCAGCGGGGGGAAATGGTCCCGGCATGCCTGTGCAAGGTCGCGGCCGGTCACAATGCCCAGTCGTGCCGCAAGTGCCTGAAGCACGATCGCCATCAGGTTGGACAGCATGACAACCCACAGCAGATGATACCCGAACCGCGACCCGCCCTGCAGGTCGGTGGCCCAGTTGCCGGGGTCCATATATCCGACCGAAATCATGTATCCCGGACCGACGAACGCCAGAAAACGGCGCCACCACGCGGCGGTGCTGTCCGGGACATGGATGCTGGCATGGACTTCGGGCAGGCTCCGTCCATCCGTGCCCTGCCGGGTGAAGCGCCATGGCTGCGAAGGGGGCGGCATGGAGGGTGGAGCGGACATGAAGACCTGCCTGAAAACCTTGTCGTCAGGTCATTGAACGCCACTGCCATGAAATATGCAACAAGCTATATCTTGTGGTGATGACAATTTTTCATAGCATGCAGGTTACAAGACCGCGAGCAGGGGAAACCGGCGGGAAAGGCATGCTGTTGCGGGCGGGAATGTCATCAGGGAACGCGCAGGCAGGTGGCCTGCCTGCGGCCGAAGGTCAGTTGCGGTAATCCGGCTGTTCACGATCGAGCTTGCGGATCAGTGCCTGCCAGATCAGTTGTCCCTGGTCCGTATCGTCTTCGAATTGCTGGCGTGCGCGCAGGATGCTGGGAAGTGACGGGAAATGCAGCTTCACGCCGGTTGACTGCGCCGCGACCTGAATACGGCAGGCCTGCTCCAGATAGTACATGCGGTAAAAACATTCCGCCACCGTGCGCCCGACTGTCAGCAGGCCATGATTTTGCAGGATCAGGCCATGCTTGTCCCCAAGGTCGCGGACAAGGCGTTCGCGCTCGCTCAGATTGTCTTCGGCGGCCAGCCCTTCATAGGCATGGAACCCGATACGGTCATGGAATTCCATGCTGATCTGGTTGATGGGCAGGATCTTGCGATCCTGCGCCGCCACGGCCATGCCCGCAACCGTGTGGGTGTGCATGACGCAGGCAGCGTCGGGCCGGGCACGGTGGATGGCGGAATGGATGACGAAGCCCGCGGGATTGATGGGCCAGGCGGTCTGCTGGCGCGGATGGCCGTCGGCATCCACGCTTACAAGGGAACTTGCGGTGATTTCCTCGAACAGGAAACCATACGGGTTGACCAGATAGGCATGCCGCTCCCCCGGCAGTCGTGCCGAGAGATGCGTATAGACAAGGTCGGTCATCCCGAAATGCGCCACCAGACGATACGCCGCAGCAAGTTCGCGGCGCAGCACCTGTTCCGTTGCGGATGGCGGGGGCACTGGTACCCCCGCCTCCCGCACGTCCATGTCCCCGTTACCCGTCGCGTCAGGCAATGACGACATCCAGCGCCTTGCAGAAACTGTGCATGTCGCTTTCGGACCCGACGGTGATGCGTGAACAGTTCGGCCATATGGACCAGTTGCGCCCGATGATGACGCCCTGTTTCGCAAATGCCTCCCGCACCGGTTTCGCCGGGCGCTTCCAGTCAACGATGAACATGTTCGCCACGCTGGGGATGTAGGAGATCCCGCGCTGGCGCAGGTGCGCGAATGTCATCTCCCGGTTGGCGATCATCTCGTTGCGACGCTGCACGATCTCCTGCGCGCGCGTGACGCTGGCCAGTCCGGTGGCAAGGGCCACGGTGGAGAGCATGAAGGATTGGGAGAACCCGTCATAACGCATCATCTTTTCCAGCAGGTCGGGACGCCCCATGCTGAGCCCGAGGCGCAGGCCAGCCATGCCGAACAGCTTGGAGAACGTGCGCAGCACGATCACGTCCTTGCCCGCCGCGACAAGGGAGGCGGCGCTGGGCGTGCCCGAAAAGTGGATATAAGCCTCGTCCACCAGTACGATCGAGCCTGCGGGCTTGTTGGCGACCAGCCATTCGATATCGGCAATGGGCGTCAGCGTGCCGGTGGGATTGTTGGGGGAACAGATATAGTAGACCCCCGCGTTCGGATTGGCCGCCAGCATGGCGCGGACATCCGCTTTCCAGTTGTTTTCCGGACGCAGCGCCACCTTCGCCAGCGGAACCTTCAGCCACTCCGCCGTCTCCCATGACGGTTCATAGGTCGGGTCCAGCGTGACAAGTCCCCGTTTGGGGGAACAGAACGTCACGATGGCGCGACACAGCGGATCGCCCGAACCGGGCCAGGGCATGATATGGTCGGCGGGCACGCCCTCGATTTCGGAAACCGCCTTGATCAGGTCCTGCCGGTTGCGATTGGGCCAGTAACGGTTGCCCTGCGCCACCATGGCGGTACCGGCGCGCACGCCTGCCTCCATGGGGCCGGTCCACCATTCGTTGCTGTCGATCAGCACCTTGCCCGCGTTATCGCCGGCCGACGCCACGACCCCGCGTGCCTGCGAAACCCTGCCCGGCAGCGACGCTAGCGCCAGACCGGTGCCCAGCAACGCCCCGATACGGCCAAACTGCCGACGCGAATATCCCCGCTGCAGAAGGTCACGCCGGGCGTCAGCCGACAAAGTCGCATCCGTATCCATAATACGCGTTCCTTAGTTATGTCAGGGCGATGGTGACCATGGCCCCGCAACCATCCTGAGGACACATATCATGCAGGCTTATTCATTACGATCAAGTTCCATTATGAAACACGGATCGTAATGACCATGCGGGTGTGAAAATATGCCACACCACGCTTATGTCGGAATTGCGCGGCCGGCATGGCCTTATCGGGCGTTCACCGCGCCAGGGAGGCCCGCCGCAGGGGCATGGTCATGCAGTGCACGCTGCCCCCGCCGCGTGAAAACTGCTCCAGATGCGGGGTCAGGACCTCCATGCCTTCGGCGCGCATCATCTGGTTGATTCGCGTGCTGTGGCGTGGACTGATGACCCGCCCCTTCCCCAGCGCAAGGACATTGCATCCCATGTCGTTCATCGCTTCCTTGTAACTGACGGGCAGCAGGCGTATGCCCTGCGCGCGCAGCCATGCAAGGTCGGCATCGGGCAGGACATCGGTGACCGCAATGGCCGTGTCGTCGTTGATCATCGTGAAGATGACATCAAGATGCAGGAAATGCGCGGGGAAGCGAATCAGGCGGCAGGTCCAGCCTTCCTGTATGAACCAGTCGGCGAACTGCCTTGCCCCGTCTTCGTCCGTGCGGCCGCCACTGACCCCGATCACCAGCAGGCCGGGACGTATGAAATGTATGTCGCCTCCCTCGATATGGCCCTGCGTGCAGGTTTTCCAGATTTCGCCGGGGGCATAGAACTGCCGCACCGCCCCTTCCTCCGCACGGCGTTCGGGGCGCGACATGCGGGTGACCACGGTGCCGAATGGCGTGGTCTGTGAACTGTCGCGGGTATAGACCTCATAGGGCATGCCGCTCTGCGGTGTCATGAAATGGCAGTTGACGTCCGCCATGCGCAGGGCATCCACCAGTTCATCAAACTGTGAAAGCATATCGGCATGATTGGTGCGACGCCCGCTGGCCAGGGTCTGGATTGCGATGTCGTTGCTTGGTATCCATGAATAATGCTCTGGCCGGCACAGAAGCACATCGGCAAGGGTGCCGCTTTCGCTGTCCATGAACCAGTGATTTGCGTTCATTACGTGAAAATCCCGAAGAAATGGCGCGTCTGCCCCCCGGCAGGAAGGGTTTGCAGCGTAGCAACGTGACGGATTTGACGGGATAGGAATGATGCATAGTTCACTTTGAAATTTCATTAACCGCAAGAAATCAAAAAACCTGTTTGTGCCATGACATATAATGTTGCACTCTCTGGACAATCTGGAGCGGACAAGTAACGATCAGCAGAATTCATCAGGTCGTAACCATCCGGCCGAAGTCATCCCGACCGATATCCCACTGGCACCATGGACGGATCCCGACGCACATGACAGCCTCATCAATGACCCTTTCCTCCCCTTCCCCATCTTCCACAAAGCGGATGGCGGCAGGCCGACGCAGGGGGGGTGGTTTCCGTGGCCAGGTGGCCGAGGTGGACCTGCGTCTGCTGCGCGTCTTTCGCACGGTGGCCGAACGCGGGGGATTTTCGGCGGCAGAAATTGCCCTGGGAAAAAGCAAGTCTTCGATCAGTATCGATATCTCGGCGCTGGAAAACCGCCTCAACATAAAACTGTGCCAGCGCGGGCGCAGCGGATTTGCCCTGACGGGCGAAGGGCGCATGGTGCTTGAGGCGACGGAGGAGCTGCTGGCGGATATCGAGCGTTTCCAGCAGCGCATCAATACGGCAAGCGGCATCCTGTCGGGACGTTTTTCGCTGTATATGCCGGACAATATCCTGATTCACGGGGAAACGGCGGTCATACGTGCCATCAAGACCTTTACCGCGCGCCATCCTTCGGTTTTCATGAACATGTATTCCGCCTCCCCGCGTGAAGTGGAACTTGCGGTGCTTGATGGGCGTGCCACGGCGGGCATCGTGCTGCATGGCCACCATCGACCGGACATGGAAAGTACGGCGCTGTTTACGGAATCCCTTGGCCTGTACTGCGCGATGACGCATCCACTGGCGCAGATGGACAAGGATGACATCACGTTCGATGTCCTGACGCAGCAGCGCATGATCGAGGTCTCCAGCGCGGTTTCCTCCCCTGCGTGGGACCGGATCAAGGGCCATATGACGTTCTGCGCCGGTGCCGAAAATGTTGATGCCCGCGCCCTGCTGATCCTTTCGGGCAATTATATCGGTTTCCTGCCCGAAGCCTATGCGCGGCCGCTTGTTGCCGAGGGGCTTTTGCGCCATATCGCGCCGGACAGCCTGCGCCTGATGACCAGTTTCCATTTCCTGGTGCGTCCGTCCCCCGATACGGGCATGATGATCGAAACCTTCCGCACGATACTGGAAGACTCATATTGAGATATTCCACCTGTCCTGCGGTGACGGATCTGTTGTCCCTGTGTTTCTTTCTTCTTGTAATGCTGCATGCGCGTCCGATCCGGGCGCAGGTGTCCGGCCTGCCGGGCTTCATTCATGATGGTGTCCTGAACGTCTGCACCAATCCCACCCTGCCCCCGATGACGTTCATGAAACATGAGGGGGAGGATCAGAGCCTGCCTTCTGGCGTGGATATCGACCTTGCGCGCGCACTTGCCGAGTACTGGCATGTCCGGCTTGAGGTTTCCTCCATGGATTTCGTGGGGCTGTTTCCCTCCCTTATGGCAGGACGGTGCGCGATGGTCGCAAGTGGCGTCACGCGCCTTCCCAGTCGGGAAAGAAGTTTTGACGCCGTTCCCTACCTGGATACGGCGATGGTGGTTGTGGCGCCTGCCGCGACCGGCGCCATCGCCACCATGGATGACCTGTCCGGGCGACGTGTCGCCGTGCAGGCGGGCACCAGTTACGCGGCCATGATCGAACGCCTGAACGCACAACTGCTGGCACAGCACCGCATGCCCATCGAGATCCAGCAGTATCCTACCGAGGAAACGGTGGTGCAGCAGGTTCTCCTAGACCGGGACTTTGCCTTCATAAGTCAGGATGTGGAGATATATTTCCGCCAGAAGCAACTGCATGGCAAGGTGCATGTCATCCTGCGGACCAGTGACCCGCAATACCGGCAGTTCGCCCTGTACATACGCAAGGACGCGCAGGATCACGAGGCCCTGCGCCATGCCATTGCCGTCCTGTCCGCCAATGGCCGGATCAATACCATTGCGCGCCGCTGGTCAATTGCCCCAAGCAGCGCCACGGTCCTGTCGGCGGCCCCTGCCCCGGTCTTTGTCTGGCATGATTTTTTCCGCGCGCTGGTGTCGGCGTCATTCCTGCGGGGGGCGGCGGTCACGCTGGCGCTGGCGCTGGCGTCGCACCTGACGGCCATCGTGATCTCGATTCCCATCGCCCTGCGGCTTGGGGGGCGGCCAGGGATCGTGCGCACGCTGCTGGGTCTCTACATCTATGTCTTTCGTGCCGTGCCGACCCTGCTGCAACTGCTGTTCGTGTGGAATGCGCTGCCGCAGTTCTGTCCCATCTTCAGGGAGGCATGGTTCACGCCGTTCCTTGCGGCGTGGATATCGCTGTCACTCAATGAAAGTGCCTACCAGGCTGAAATCAACCGTTCTGCGCTCGCTTCCGTTGATCCCGGGCAGGTCGCGGCGGGAAAGGCGCTGGGCATGCGGACCGGGCAGATCTATCGCCATGTCGTCCTGCCACAGGCCCTGCGGATCGCCCTGCCGCCCACGCTTAATGATTTCATCACGCTGCTCAAGACCACGTCGCTGGCGTCGGTCATTTCGCTGCACGAACTTCTGTCCGTGGCGCAGGTGGAGGTCGCCCGGAGTTTCGAGTTCAGTGAATATTACGCGGCGGCCCTTGTCTATTACCTGCTGATGGTGCTGTTTTTCATCACGCTGCAGAAAATCATGGAACATCGCCTTGGATGGGCCGCCCATGGGGGAAGTGTTCATGAACGGTAATCCGGCCGCCATGGGGGAGGATGCATCCGTTGTCGTGGCGGCCCGTGGATTGTGCAGGAACCGGGGGGAGATGAGCCTGCTGGACACCATCGACCTTGAAATCCGCAAGGGGGAGAAGGTCGCGGTTCTTGGCCCGTCAGGGGCGGGAAAATCCACCCTTATCCGCTGCTTCAACCGGACGGAGGCGCATGACAGCGGCACCCTGTCGATCAATGGACAGGTGATTGACGAAACGACCGACCTTGTGAAACTGCGCGGCATGGTCGGACTGGTTTTCCAGAACTACCATCTTTTTCCGCATCTGAGCGTTCTTGACAACTGCACCCTTGCCCCGCGCCTCGTGCGCAAAATGTCCCCTGCGCAGGCACGTACCCTTGCGCTCGGGTTTCTGGAGCAGGTCGGTATCAGGGAACAGGCGGAGCGCTATCCCGCCCAGCTTTCCGGCGGTCAGCAGCAGCGTGTCGCCATCGCGCGGGCGCTGTGCATGCAGCCACAGATCATGATGTTTGACGAACCGACGGCCGCCCTCGACCCGGAATCCATCCGCGGGGTCATGGCCATCATCAATGACCTGTGTGATGCAGGCATCACGAGCATTTTCGTCACACATGAAATGGGGTTCGCCCGTCATGTGGCCGACCGCATCATCTTCATGGATCGTGGCAGGATCCTGGAGAGTGCTCCTGCCACGTCCTTTTTCCAGTCCCCGCGCAGCACACGTGCGCGGATGTTCCTTGACCGTATGCTCGGCCCCTAGCCCTGTTGTCCGGCGTGGGCCGCGGCATTGGCGCGTTCCCATCCCCGCACCAGAGGCAGCAGGAGGGCGAACGCAAGGGTTGCCGTCCCCGCTACAAAGGCAAGGTTGCGAAACAGGGTGCCATAGATCACCAGCGTCTGCGCCGCGTCGGTTCCCCTTTCGCCGGCATTGTCGATGGCCGCCATGTTGGCGACCATGCTGCCGACATACATGGCAAAGCCGATCAGCACGTAAAAGCACCCCGCCATGAAGGCGCTGATACGTGGCGGGACATACCGCGCAATGGCAGCAAGCCCCAGGCTGTTGAGCATGAGTTCGCCGATCGACAGCGGCCCATATCCGAACAGCATCCACCACGGTGACACATGATCGCCCGCACACAGATGCGTGCACACCCACCATATCACGAAGGAGAGTGTGACACAGGCGAAGCCGATGACGAATTTCCCCGCGATGCTGATATCCGCATCGCGCCGGCCCAGCCATTTGTAAACCGCAATCAGAAGCGGCGTGCCCAGCATGATCCACAGGGGGTTGAACGCTTGGAACTGCCCCGCCGACATCGAGAACAGATGCAGGCCCATCAGCGTGAAATCCTTGCTGACATTGCGCAGGGTAAACAGCGTCAGCGACGTCACCATCTGCTGGTAGAAGACGAAGTAGAGCGCCACTTCGAAAGTCAGGAGATATATGATCTTCAGGCCCGGGCGTTCATGGGCGGCGGCGCGGACATACAGGACCACCCATGCCGCCATGATCATCAGGCCCGACGCCATGACCAGCATCCCCTGGATCGAACTGGATTCAAGGATGCGTACGATGACCGCAATGGCCGCCAGGATCGCCGCCGAAATCACGAAGCCGTGCCGGATGGGCACCGCGTTGAAATCCGGTGCCGTGCCAATCCCGTCCAGCCTGCGGCGGCGTATGAAATAGGCCACGATCCCCAGCACAAGCCCCACGCCACATGACGCGAAGGCCACGGCCCAGCCATAGGTCTGCTGCAGCCATGGCGTCAGGACGAGGGAGAAGGTGGAGCCGATATTGACCGACATGTAATAGATCGTGAAGGCCACATCGAGCGTCTGTTCCTGATCCCGATAGATGAGGTTGACCGTATTGCATGAGTTGGGCTTGAAAAGCCCGTTCCCCACCGCAATCACCGCCATCCCGAGGAAAAGGGAATGGGCGTTGCCGGTCATCCCCCCCAGCAGCAGATAGCCGCTCGCCAGGACAATGGCGCCCACCACCATTGTCCGTCGCGACCCCAGGACCCGATCGCCCAGCCACCCGCCGACAACGGGCGCGGCATAGGTTATGGCGGCGAAACTGCCCCACAGCATGTTGGCCTGCGTGTCGTTCATGCCCAGTTTCTGGACCATGTACAGCAGCAGGATCGCCTGCATGCCGTAAAATCCGAACCGTTCCCATATCTCTATGGCAAGGACGACGCGGAATGCGGCGGACCTGTCTGACGCCGACATGGGTTTCATGCCGGCGTCACTGTCTGAACCCTGCATTTACATGCACTCAGGGCACAACCGGCAGCCAGACGGCTGTGGGATGCGCACGGTCGTGGTAAATCTGCTGCGTGGCCACGGTGTAATCCTCCTTGGTGGCCTGCAGGATGTTGGGCACGAATTTCTGCGGGTTGCGGTCATACAGCGGGAACTGGCTGGACTGGATCTGGATCATGATCCGGTGACCGGGTTCAAAGACATGGTTGACCGCCGGCAGCGTGAAGCGGTAGCGCGCAGGCTGCCCCGGCACGATGGCGGTGGGTTTGTCAAAGCCCTGCCGGTAACGGCCACGGAAGATGTCCATCGACACCGCCAGTTCATATCCGCCCATTTCGGGACGGTCGGCGGTCGTGGGCGGATTGACGTCGATCACCTTGACGACCCAGTCCGCATCCGTCCCGGTGGTCGCGGCATAGAGGTCGGCCACGGGCACGCCGCTGACCTTGACCGGGGTGGTCAGGACCGGGGTTTCATAGGTCACGACATCAGGACGGCTTTCGGCGAAGCGCTGGTCCTGCACCAGCCATGTCTTCCAGCGGTCCGAATCAGAAACGAAGGAGAACGGGCGGGCAAGGAAGGGAACCGGATGCTGCGGGTCGGAGATGTAATGATCCGATGCCTGCTCGTCATGTTCGGGCTGTCGGGTCGACAGGCCATGTTCGGCATGCACGAAGAACGGCTGCAGCGGATGGGGGCAGTGTTCGTCACATGCCAGCGGCCAGCGTTCGAGATAGTCCCAATGGTTCTGGCCGGTGTTGTAGATGATCGCTTCGGGCAGGTGGACCGCGGCGGCGCCGGGGCGCAGGTACTGGTCGAAGAAGGGACGCAGGACCTCATGCCGGAACTGCGAGGCGGTATTGCCATTCCACTGCAGCGGGCCAAGGGAGGAGCCGTTGTAATTGACTTGGCTGTGGCGCCACGGTCCCATGACCAGCACGTTGGGGACAGAGGGTGTCGTCGCCTGCAGGGCCTGCCATGTATGGATCGCGCCCCACATGTCCTCCTGATCCCACAGTCCCTGTTCCCACAGGGTCGGGACACTCGCCTTGCGGCGTGCCAGCAGGTGGTCAAGCGCCTGCTGCTGCCAGAATGCGTCATAGGCGGGATGGGCCAGCATGCGCTGCCACCACGGGAACTGGTCCAGTCCCGCATTGTGCGCGAACTGCCCGGCCGAACCCGCAGTCAGGAAATTGGTGTAGTCGTCATGATCGACGCGCGGGATGGCGTGGCCTTCCGCGCGCTCTGACATCTGCATGGTGAAATAATCAAGCCCACCCTGGCGGAACGCGCCGTAATGGTACCAGTCATCCCCCATCCAGCCATCGACCATCGGGCTTTCGGGGGCCGTGACCTTCAGCGCGGGATGCGGGTCGAGCAGCGCCATGACCACCGTATAGCCCTCGTAGGAGGAGCCGAGCATGCCCACGCGGCCGTTGCTTTCGGGGATATTATGGACCAGCCATTCTATTGTATCCCACGCATCCGTGGTCTCGTCCGTTTTCGTAGGGTTCAGCGGGCCGCGTGGCGGCCGGGTCATCACGTAATCCCCTTCGGAGCCGTACTTGCCCCGGATGTCCTGGAATACCCGGATATAGCCACCTTCCACGAACGCATCGTCGCCTTCGGGCAGGATGGAGCGGATGTCGGGGGCGTCAGGGATACGGTTCGCCCGTGCGGAGGCATGATAGGGCGTGCGCGTCAGCAGGATCGGGGCACCGGACGCGTCCTTTGGAATGACGATGACCGTATGCAGCTTTACGCCGTCACGCATCGGGATCATCACGTCACGCTTGATATAGTTGCGGTCATTCGTGGGGAAAACCACATGGGCGGGAATATCGCTGCCGGTCTGTACCATCAGCGCGGAGGTATCGGGTGCGCCCGCCGCCTTGGCCGCTGCCTGCGTGTCGGCGGCCAAGCCACGTTCGGCCAGCGTACCGGACGATACACATGCAACCATGATTGCCAGTGACGGCAACTGCCGCCAGGAAAGCCGTTTCACGTCATTCCACTCCAGTGTTGCCCATGGGGCGTTGTCGTTGCATTGCCCTTATCATAGCAGCCAGCCGTTCCGAACGCCCAAAACGCCTTTCACGGGATATCTGACGCAAAAATAACGCGATCATGGCTGTCGCGGCAGCCCCCTTCCCTGCCCCGATCGGCCCGAGGACAGGGCTTTCCCGGGGGCACGAGGGCTGCGTTGCAGGTTTCATTAACTTTACATAATAACAAAGGAAACCGTAACGGTTTGAGGTTATGACAGGAACGGGAATAACATTCCGCAAGGAGGACGATTGTGCGTTTTGCTGATAATGAGGGTTCGGGCGGGTTGATACGCCACATGCTGCCCGTGCTGGCGCTGCTGGCCGGTGGCGCAGCCTGCAGCGTGTCGGCCCATGCCGCAGGTCACGCGACGGCCGCCCCCGCCCTGACGCCGGGGGGACTGCCCACGACCGTCGTGCCCTCTGCCTATCGTATCAGTGTCGATACGGACATGAAGGCTCTTGTACTCAACGGTCACGAGGAAATCGACCTGACCGTAAGCCGCCCGGTGGGGCAGATCGTGCTGAACCAGGCCGGCCTGAAGCTTGAAGCCGCCAGTGTCGATGGCACCGCCTTGCAGATTTCCCAGGACGAGACCGCGCAGACCGCCACGCTGAGCGTCCCTGTTCCCGGTCAGGTTCCGGCGGGGCGGCATGTCCTGTCGATCCATTATAGCGGGCCGATCCCGCAGACGCCCAACGGCATCTATTATGATGATTACCGTGACCAGAAGGGCCGGAAAAAACGGATGCTGGTGACCCAGTTCGAGGTCGCCGACGCGCGTCGCATGTTCCCAAGCTGGGATGAGCCCGGCCTGAAGGCGACCTACCAGTTGAGCGTGCGCGTGCCGCGTGCCTATACCGCCGTCAGCAACATGCCCGTCACCTCGGTCACGAAGGCGGCAGGCAGGACGAAATACGTCAATTTCGCCACGACGCCGCGCATGTCCAGCTACCTCCTTGCCGTGGTGGCGGGTGACCTTGGCGCGGTGCATGGCATGGGTGGTTCCACCCCCATCAATGTCTATGCGCCCGCCGGGGAGGAGAAGACCGGTGAATACGCGCTTGGTGCCGCAACCGACATCCTGCCGTATTACAACCAGTATTTTGGCGTCCCCTACCCCCTGCCAAAGCTCGACCTGCTGGCCATTCCTGGCAATTACGAGGCGGGGGCAATGGAAAACTGGGGCGCGATGACGTTCATCGACAATGCCGTCCTGTTTGATCCCAAGCGCAGTTCGCCCGAAACCCGCGAATGGGTGTATCTGGTGGTCGCCCATGAAATGGCGCACCAGTGGTCGGGTGACCTGGTCACCATGGGATGGTGGAATGACATCTGGCTCAACGAAGGTTTCGCATCATGGATGGAAACCAAGGCCACCAACCATTTCAACCCCGGATGGGAAATCTGGCCGCGCCAGCACTCCGACCGTGAAGCGGCGATGGCGCTCGATGCGCAGTCCACCACCCACCCGATCCAGCAGACCATCCATGATGTGAGCGAGGCCAGCAGCGCGTTCGACCGGATCAGCTACCAGAAGGGTGAGCAGGTGATCCGCATGATCGAGAACTGGCTGGGCGAGGACCGTTTCCGTGACGGCATGCGCGGCTACATGAAGGCCCATGCCTATGGCAATGCGACCAGTGATGACCTGTGGGCCGCGCTGTCGCAGGCCTCGGGGCAGGATATCGGTTCGGTCGCGCGTAGTTTCGTCGAGCAGCCGGGCATCCCGCAGGTCAATGTCGCGCGCCGGTGCGTGGGCGATACGACCGTGCTGACCCTGACGCAAAGCCGCTTTACGATCCATGATCCCCATGCGGCGGCCCTTAAATGGAAGGTTCCAGTCATTGCCGGCGACGCGGGTGGCGATGTCCGCAAGATCCTGCTGGGCAAGACCCCGTCCACGCTGCGCTTTGCGGGATGTGACCATGCGATCAAGATCAACCTTGGTGAAAACGGGTACTACCGTACACGTTACGATGCGGCGTCGCTTGCGCTGCTGCAGAAGGAGTTTGCCTCCTTCGGTCCGGCGGACCGTGCCAACCTGCTGGGCGATGAATTCGCGATGTTCCAGTCCGGGCAGGCATCCCTGAAGGATTACCTGTCGCTGGTGGCCAATCTTCCCGCCACCCATGAAAATGATATCGCCGTCTGGCAGGAGACGATTTCGCACCTGCAGGCGCTGGATACCATGATGATGGGAACACCCGGGCAGGCCCGGTTCCACGATTTTGCCCGTTCGGTACTGCAGGGACAGATGCAGCGCCTTGGCTGGAACGTGCGTGCGGACGAACCCTTTACCGATACCCTGCTCCGTCCGAAGGTGATCGATGTTCTGGGACAGTTCGGGGATCGCGCGGTCATTGCCGAAGCGCAGGCACGATTCGAAAAATACCTGAAGACGCCTTCTTCCCTGCCCACCAGTCTGGTTGCGCCCGTCGCCACGATTGCAGGACGCGAAGCAGACGAAAAGACATACGCCCAGATCGAAAAGGTCATTCACAAGGCCCCCGATACGGAACGCAAGCTGCGTTTCTTTGATGCGCTGGCGGCTTCGCATGACATGGCGCTGACCCGCCGGACGGTTGCCCTCGCCTATAGCGGCGCCATCCCCAATGGCCGCATTGTCAGGGCGCTTGCGATTGTCGCGCGTGAAAGCGGCCATCCGGAGGAAGTGTGGGATATTGTCCTGAAAAATCAGGATGAGATCCGCAAGCGCCTTTCCCCCTGGTCTCAGGAAACGCTCCTGCCGGCCGTGGCGGGGGAGACGGTCAATCCCGATATTGCCAAGGCCGTTCTGAGCAATCCCTCCAGCACGTCCTCACGCGGCAGCATGGTTTCAGCACGACAGGCAGCGGACAAGATCATGTCCAATGCGGAAATCTATGCACGTGCGCGCACGCAGATGGGCGAATGGATGCAGGAGAACAATGTTAAATAAATCCTGATGTGAACTTAACATATCCCGGCATGAATGTTGCATTCGTGCAACATGGTGTAATTAATACTACACTTTAGTATATTCATATCGAAGGCGGATGTTTCCACATATGTAATGAACCTACCGATCATACATTCAGTCGGTTCATTGCAAGGGGGATGCCCATGAGAAAAAGAAGTATTTCCCTGTCGCATTATCTGATAATGCGACAGGGAACATCTGCCTCTTTGAAAAGCAGCTGTGTCAGTTCCTGCCGCGCGCTCAATCCGTCTGTAACATTTGTTGTGGCCCTGATGGCGACGACCGGGATCGGCTTTTCCAGTCGTGACGCCGGCGCCCAGGACGTGACCTCCTCGGTTGCCACCCCTGCCAGCACCACGACCACGGTAAAGGCGCAGAAGGCCAAGAAAACCTCTACGGAGACGACGTCGTCCACGGCTTCGTCATCGACCGTGAATGTCAGTTCCAAGGCGGAATCCATTACCGTCCGTGCCCAGCGGCGTCTGCTGCGCGAAAAGAATTCCCCCAGCGCGGTGACCGAACTTGGGGCCGATCATATCCGTCAGGCCGGCCTGATGGGGAGTGTCGCGTCCATCCTGCGTGATGCACCATCCGTCAATGTCTATCAGTCGGGCGTGGGCAACAATGAACCGGTCATCAGCGTGCGTGGCGCGCGTGGCCTGGAGGTGGCGCAGACCCTTGACGGTGTGCCGATGCAGGATCTGCTGAATGGTGGCTCCGGTGGCTATATGAGCAGCATCATCGGCGGTAAGTTCAACATGGACCAGATCAGCGGGGTGTCCATTTATCCGGGTGTTGCCTATCCCAGTGAAACGACATTCGGGACAATCGGTGGTACCATTGCCTATCATTCCCTGCGGCCGAGTGACGACCGTCACCTTGACATAACCGGGTCCGTCGGGTCATTCGGGACATGGAACGAAGGGTTCGAGGCTGATTCCGGCCGTCTGGATGGATGGATGGGTCACGGCGTCGATGCGCCGAAGATCATGTTGAAATATTCCAACATGCAGACCAAGAACTATATCAAATACACTCCTGCGCGTTATAACAATATGGAGTTTGCATTTGATAAACCGTACAATGATGGTCAGTCCCTGTTCTCCGCGACCGTGCTTTACAATACCGGCGACGGGCGGTTCGAGGCGCAGCCAGTGCCGACGGCATGGATGAACAAATACGGTAAGTACAGTAACTATAACCCGAATACGACGTTCGGTCAGGAAAACAACGACTACTTCACGATGATCCTGAAGAACGACACCTACGTCAACGATTACCTGAATGTTGGTGTCACGGGCTTCTACGAATTTTCGGATTCAACGATGCTCGATTACCAGAACCCGGACTCATTTTCGCTCGATGGCGCCGCAACCCCCTATTCGGTCGGTGGCTCCAATATCTTCACGCAGACAGCGGCAGGCTTTGGCGAGCAGGGGTACTACGGGTATGGAAACATCTTCTATATGCCCGGCGTGTATACCTATAACGGCAGCAGCAACTGTGCCGCCGGCGTCCAGTCCGCATGGGCGGCGGCAGGACAGACCAGTCCCTGTGGTTACAATGCACAGGAAAGCTACACACGTACGGACACGTATGGCATCCGTCCACGCCTGACGATTACGCCGCCCAGTTTCTGGGGGATCCAGAATACGATCAAGGTCGGCGCCCTGATTGCCAAGGAAACAAGCAACCTGACCCCGACCTGGGCAGGGAGCACCGCGGATGTCAAGCAGACGGCGGCAAACCTGATCAGCGGTGGTGGTGAAGGCGGCGGCCAGCGCGTCATGTACCAGGGTTATTTTCAGGACAAGATCGACCTGTTCAAGAATACCCTGCATGTCACGCCCGGCTTCGTGATCGAGGGGACGCAGTCCGGCCTGACCAGCACCGAAATGTATGGCGGCACGGTTTCGGCAGCGGCAGCGGCGACGACTTACTGCCAGACATATACCTGTAATACGGGCTATTACTCAGCCAAGAAGTGGGATCGTGAATGGCTGCCGTTCATCAACGTCAGTTACGATCTGGACAAGGTCATACCCAAGCTGAAGGGACTGTCGTTTTACGGAAGCTGGGGTAACTCGGCCCTGTATGCGCCGGTGTCCGACTTCTCGCCGAACGTGCTGGGCGAAGTGCCGAATGCCTCGATCGTGCACATGGAAGAAGGTGGTATCAAGTTCAACCGCCGCAACATCTCGATTTCAGTCGATTACTTCCATCAGAAGGTCGATCGTGACTTTGGCATGTTCGAATATCAGTCGGGCGCACTGGCGGGGTATAGCTCCTATACCAATGCGGGCCAGCGTTCGATGAAGGGTGAAGAGGCCTCGGTCATCTGGCAGGTGACGCCGAAGATCCAGCTGTTTGGCAATTTCTCGCATCTTAGCGAGCATTATGACGCCACAGCGCTGGAAAGCATGACAGTGCAGGAAGACCAGTTTGGGATCGCGACAAAGGGATCGCCAGTTACCGGCGTGCCGTCATGGCTCTCGACGATCGGCATTGACTATCGCACCCGCAACCTGATCCGGCATGGCGATAATTTCAATGTCCGTTTCCAGGGACAGTATACGGGTCATCAGAGCACGACCTACGATCTGTCCGGCTTCCAGAATGTCGGGAACATTCCCGGTGTGGGAGGATACGATAACGGAACGAACTATAACTACTACACCATTACATCGGGTGCGACGACATATGATCCGCATGGTGGCATTGCCCCGTACATGATCTTTTCGCTGGACCTGAATTACGATATGCCGTTCAAGAACGCAGGTCCCCTGAAGTCCCTGAACTTCGATATCAATGTCTATAACCTGTTCAATACATTCTACTGGCAGTACAAATACAAGCAGATTGCGCCGGGCACCTGCTCGACCATCAGTTCCGGTCCGCTGGCCGGGCAGGCTGCCAGTAACTATGGTTGTGGTACTTCCTATAGTGATGGCATCGCTGGTCAGCCTGCATCCGTGACATTCACGATGCGCGCGCGGCTTGGCTGATATCCCATCTGCCCTCTCTCTGGTCCGGATGATACATAATCCGGACCGCGACCCACTCCTTCGGGGGTGGGTCCCTGGCGGCAGGTTCTCCTGATCGACATGCTACAACAATAATGGATGGCCTGATGCCGTCCCTCCCCTCCTGCTGTGGGAAACCGGCGGAGGCTTGGGCACGTTAAATTTGGCAAAATGTCTGGCTGAAATTTCGCTGGCGATGCATGTGCGGATGATGAAGGCCGGGAAACCTCCATGAAACAGGGTGATATTCAATTCTATAAATAATGTAATAATAAATGTTTCATTCAAAATATGAATAAGATGTGCAGAGTGTGAATTATGCCAGGGCGTTGGGTTTGAAATATTATTAGATGGAAAACATATATATGATATTTATGTTTCCATATGCATCTTCATGATTTCCGGTTATTATTTTTCAGGATTTGTCTAGGTCTTGCGCGACACACATGCCGGAAAAAGATACGATTTCCATGAATTTTTTATGGCACGGGATCATTCAGTATGTGGAAATCGATTGTTATTTCAAAACGATACGATTTCATTCCAAAAAGTTTTGGCTAGCGGAATGAATTTATCTTTCTTTTTGCTCCATTTCAGGAATATAATACGAAAGAAAAAATGGACAGATATGGAATGTTAGCAAAAACCGACTGAATGTGCGGGGGCTTCTTCACATTCTGAAATAATTTACGCCATCATCAGCGTGTGTTGCTCTTTCGTCACAGGGGCAGGCACCGCGTTGTGCTGCCTTTTTTTCGGCGTTGAATCTTTCCTCTTCTGACACTGTAATGATTTTCATCAGGAAATCAGGTTGTGGCGGTCGGCATGTCCGATTGTATGGGGGGAAACGATGCGCGAAATGGTCCGTACTTTTTCCTTCACGCCGCGGCGTGAGCATCAACAATATGACGGTGCAGGATACGGAGTGATCCGATATGGCACCGCGTCATGGCTGTGATTGGAAAAAGTCCTCTATGCCTAATATAGCGAGGCGGGAAAAAAATCGTCTGGCCCGTCAGCCCCTGTTGGCGGGATCGGCATTTGTGTGGCTGCTGTCGGTCGGCTCTGTTGCCATGGCCGCGACGCAGACAGGCACTGCCGCATCCACGACCACTGCATCTACCCATCGTCTTCATCGGGCAAATGGCTCGCAGGCGGCGGCCGCGCACCCTGCCCGCGCGCATAGCACTGCGACACCGCATTCAGCGCCTGAAACCCTGAAGGTCAGTGTCTCACGCGTGCGTTCGCATGGTGCCGTGCAGGCCGTGACACGTCAGCAGATGGACCATTTCGTTGAGGGCACAAGCCCCAACCAGATCCTTGCGCTGACCACGCCGGGCGTCAACTTCGCATCGGATGACGCATTTGGCCTCGATACGGTGGCGAACACCCTGTATGTGCGCGGCTTCAACCAGATGCAGCTTGGTGAAACGCTCGACGGCATCCCGATGGGTGGCCAGGGGTTCCATAACTGGAACGGCCTGAGCGTCGATCAGATGGAAATCCAGGAAGACGTCGCGGGCATGACCGTGTCGCAGGGGGCCGGTGCGCTGGATACCCCTTCGGCGCAGACCCTTGGCGGTGCGCTGACCTATACGACGTCGGATCCGTCGATGAAGGCCGGTGGGCGCGTCGGGCAGACCTTTGGCAGCTATAACGCCTTTCGTACGTTCGGGCGTGTGGACAGTGGCGTCCTGAATTCGACCGGCACCCGGTTTTATGCGGCGTATGCCCGTACGGACCAGGACCTGTGGAAGGGCTTTGGCGACCAGCAGGAACAGCAGGCGAACTTCAAGCTGGTCCAGCCGGTCGGTGATCGCGGCAAGATCACGGCGATTTTCGATTATTCGAACTTCGCACAGTACAACTACATGGGGCTGACAAAAAATATGTGGGAGAAGATGGGGCGCGATGCGACCTATCTGAAGCCCAACTATGCCCTTTCGAAGGAATATGCCACTTACGCGCAGAATGGCGGTGTCCCGTCCAGCCTGCAGGGCATCCTGTCGAACGACGAAATTGGCGATTACGCCTATGACGGCACGCAGACGCAGCGTAACTACCTGTCCGCCGTGACGGGTGAGTTCCAGTTGTTCCCGAACGTGACGTCCAAGACCATTGCCTATGCGCATGTGTCCAGTGGCGATTACAGTGGCTCCAACCCGTTCCTCGTCTCGCCGAACTCCGGCGTGCCCATGGCGCTGGAAACGGGGCATCCCGATGTCCAGCGTATCGGCTTTACCCAGAACTTCACGATCCATACCCACGGCAACGACATCCAGACCGGTATCTGGTATGAAAACGACGCCTTCAACTATCCCATGCGCATGTATGAGGATGGCGTGGATGCGGCCCACAACTCCAAGAGCGACTTCAAGGCGTCGCAGGCGGCGACGTGGTATTCGGATTCCTTCAATACCAATACGTTCCAGTTCTACCTGCAGGACACCTATCACATCATTCCGGGCATGACGGTCAGTGCGGGTTTCAAGTCGCTGCTGCAGGACACGCATGGCGGCACGAAGATGGATAATACCGCCAAGTATTCCAACTGGAACACCTATTACAGCCATCCTGCCGATGGCAGCATGACGGCGGCCAACGCCTTCCTGCCGCACTTCAACTTCGATTATCACTTCGAACGTCATCATGAAGTGTATTTCGACATCGCCGAGAACATGCGTGCCTATGACTATGGGCAGCAGAGCAGTTCCGGCACCGTGTGGGGTGGCCTCGGCAGTGCGACCAACTCGGCACAGTCCGTGTTCAACGCGAACAAGAACACGCTGCGTCCGGAACGCACCTGGAACTATGTCGTGGGCTATCGCTACAACTCCAAGATGCTGACGGCGAGTGCCGATTTCTATCACACCGATTACTACAACCGTCTGGCGACAGTGACGTCCGGATCGACCGGCAACACGTATGGCGCCGTGGCGAACGTGGGCCGCGAAACGATGAACGGCGCGGATGTGATGGCGGCGATCCGTCCGGTCCATGGGTTGGAGATTTCCAACAGCTTTAGCTGGAACAACGCGGTTTACGAAGGCAGCATTCCCGATGGTGGCGATACCATCAGCCTGAAGGGCAAGCATCAGGTCTATTATCCGAAGTTCATGTATAAGGCGAACCTGACCTATACGTGGCATCGGGCGATGTTCAACTTCAACGCGACCTATACAAGCCGTCGCGCCATGACCTATACGAACGACCAGTACATTCCGTCTTACTGGACGTCGAACCTGAATGGCAGCTACAACTTCGGCAAGGTCGGTTTCGCACAGAACATCAAGACGACCTTCGGTATCACCAACCTGTTCAACAAGAACTATATCGGTGGTGTCTATGGTGCCGCGAGCGTGAGTGGCGATGATAACGCCAACCTGTTCGTGGCCGCACCGCGTATGTTCTTCGGTTCGGTTTCCGCACAGTTCTGATCTGCTGTGCCGGTTTCAGGGCGCGATCCGGCAACGGGTCGCGCCTTTTTCATGTTGAAATGCTGAAATAATGCATGTCCGCCCCCTTCCCTTTCGCCGCAATCGGCGGGAACGTGGCGCCAGTCTTTCGTATCGCCTTTTCACATCTGTGTTTTCCGATGTGAACTTCATGTTTCTTATACGTGTGAATGTATTGTCGGTATTCCATTTTGACGTCAAAATGGAATGGCTTACTCATGCTCTCGAAACAGGGAATACATAATGGCAGGTATGACAGGACGTGCGATGCGCGCCGGACTTATGGGGGCCACGCTGCTGGCGACCTGTGGTGCGGGTGTATCGCTTGCCGCCCCGGTCACGCAGGGGGCGGCCAATGCCGGGGGCGGGGATTTCGGGCGCTGGGGCTTTGATCTTGCCGGGCGTGATACCTCGGTCGCGCCGGGGAACGACTTTTTCGAGTATGCCGATGGCACGGCGGTGCGTGATATCGTCATCCCCCCCGACATGACCTCGTATGGCCCGTTCAACGCGCTGGCCGAACTGTCGCGGACACGTGTGCGGAGCATCCTGGAAGAACTGTCCACCCATCCGGTGGAAGATCCCCAGACGATCGAACAGAAGCTTGGCACATTCTATGCCACGTTCCTTGATGAAAAGACCATCGAGGCCCATGGCATCCGTCCTTTGTCCGACGACCTTGCGCAGATCCGCGCGATCCGGACCGCCACCGATTTCGCCAGCCTGTCGGGGACCGCGCAGGTTGGTTTCCAGTTCACGCCCTTCGCCCTGAGCATCCAGCCTGATGCCCGCACGCCCACGAAATATACCCTGACGCTGGATCAGGCGGGCCTGGGCATGCCGGACCGTGACTATTACCTCAAGCCCGAGATGCAGGCGAAGAAAAGCGCCTATCAGGCCTATGTCGCGCAGATGCTGGGCCTGATCCGCTGGCCGGACGCGCGCGGCGGGGCCAGTGCGATCGTGGCGCTGGAAACCTCCCTTGCGCAGGCGCACTGGGCGCGGCAGGACATGCGTGACCCGGACCGGATCTATAACCCGTTGTCGCTGGCCACGCTGCAGGAAAAGGCGCCGGGCTTTGACTGGCTGTCCTATCTGAAGGCGGCGGGCATTCCCGATGATGTCATTCATTTGGGGAACATCATCGTGGGCGAACCCTCCGCCATCACGACCGAGGCGCAGATTCTTGCCCGCACGGACATGACGACGCTCCGGGCGTGGCTGGCCTTCCATCTGGCGGACAATGCGGCGCAGGTCCTGCCGCGCGCCTTTGTCAACGCATCGTTCAATTTCCATGGGAAGATCCTGTCGGGACAGCCGCAGTTGACCGCGCGTTGGAAACGGGCGGGACATGCGACGAGCGAAGCCATGGGCATGGCGCTGGGAAAGGTCTATGTCAGCCGGTATTTCCCCGCCCCCTATCACGACAAGATGGTCGGCCTGACGCAGGAACTGAAGGCGGCGTTCCGTATCCGCCTGAAGCACAATGAATGGATGGGCAAGGCCACGCGCAAGGCCGCGATCCGCAAGCTGGACAGCTCCGCGATCCAGATCGGCTATCCCAACAAGTGGCGTGACTATACGGGACTGGTTGTCCACAGCGGCGATGCGTATGGCAATTCGGCGCGCGGCGTCGGGTTTGAATGGTCCTACTGGCTGGCGCACCTTGGCAAGCCGGTGGATCGTGACGAATGGGACATGACGCCGCAGACGGTCAATGCGTACAACAATCCCGTCTTTAACGAGGTCGTCTTCCCTGCCGCCATCCTCCAGCCGCCATTCTTTAACCCCTCGGCCGACATGGCCATCAATTACGGGGCGATCGGTGGGGTGATCGGTCATGAAATGACCCACTCCTTCGACGACGAAGGCCGCAAATTCGATGAAAAGGGACAGTTGCGCGACTGGTGGACGAAAAAGGACGAGGAACGCTTCAACCAGCTTTCGGCCCGGTTTGGCGCGCAGTATGATGCGTTCGAGGTCCTGCCCGGCGTGCATCTGAACGGCAAGCTGACGATGGGGGAAAACATCGCGGACCTTGGCGGCCTGACGCTGGCGCTTGATGCCTATCATGCCTCTCTCAAGGGGAAGGAAGCCCCGGTGATCGACGGCATGACCGGGGATCAGCGCGTCTTTCTGGGCTGGGCGCAGGTCTGGCGCGAAAAACTGCGTGATGACACGATCCGCCAGCGCGTGATTACCGACCCGCACTCCCCGCCGCGCGCGCGCGTGAACATGCCGATGCACAATATCGATGCATGGTACAAGGCATGGAACGTGCAGCCGGGGCAGTCGCTGTATATCAAGCCGGAATCCCGTGTAAAAATCTGGTAATTCCAAAAATCCGGAAATACCCGCCTCCCCTGCCCGGCATGGTCTTGCATGTCGGGCAGGGAAAGAAACGACCGGTACAATATCTGTGGAGTATGCGTTTTGCGTTCTATCCTGTTTGCGGGCCTGTCAGGACTTGCCGTTCTTGTTGCGATGCATGCGGATGCCCGCGCGGCCGAGGTCGCCGCGCCACAACAGCTTCCCATGCCGGCCCCGATCCCGTCCGCCCGGGATGTGCGCATGCCGGGCACCATTGCGCTGAAGGTCGATGGGACGGACATCGCGCGCCATATCTACACCGTGCATGAAACGGTTCCCGTCGCGCCCGAACTGTCGGCCCATGGCGGGGATTTCATCGTCAGGTATCCGATGTGGATTCCGGGCCACCACTCCCCGACTGGCTCGATTACCGAATTTGCGGGCCTGTCGGTGCATGCGGGCGCGCAGGCCGTGGCGTGGGTGCGTGACACCGTCGATATCAGCGCCTTTCACATCCCCGTCCCTGCCGGTGCGACAACGGTCACGCTGGATTTCCAGGTCCTGACGCCGGTCTCCCCCGAGGTGGGGCGTGTGGTGATGACGCCGGACATGCTCAACGTGCAATGGAATGCCGTCGCGCTCTATCCGGCAGGGTATTTCACCCGGGGCATTACCGTCTCGCCAACGCTGGTGCTGCCGCACGGGTGGCAGTACGGAACCGCGTTGCGCCCGCGTGCGGGGGCCTCACCGGGCGACAGCGTCACGTTCCAGGACACGTCCTTTGACCGGCTTGTGGACTCCCCTGTCTTTGCCGGACATTATTTCCGGCGTTTTGACCTGACCCCACCGCATGGCGCGCCGGTCTCCCTTGATGTCGTGGCCGACCGGCCGGAGGAACTCGCCGCTACGGATGCGCAGGTGCAGGCGCATCGCAACCTTGTCGTGCAGGCCAATGCGGTCTTTGGGTCCCATCATTACGAACATTATGACTTCCTGCTGGCACTGACGGAAGAACTGGGCCGTATCGGCCTGGAGCATCACCAGTCCAGCGAGAATAGCGGGCCGCGTGGATACTTCACGAAATGGGACAAGACCTTTCCCTTCCGCGATCTGCTGGCGCATGAATACACCCATTCGTGGAATGGCAAATTCCGCCGGCCCGAAGACCTGTGGGCCGCGGATTTCAATACCCCCCATCGTGGGGCCCTGCTGTGGATCTATGAAGGGCAGACGCAGTACTGGGGCTATGTCCTTGCCGCGCGCAGTGGCCTGATGACGCCGCCGCAGGTGCTTGATGCGATCGCGCTGGTGGCCGCGACCTATGACGGGCGCGCGGGCCGGTTGTGGCGGCCGCTGGTGGACACGACCAACGATCCGGTCATCGCACGGCGCACGCCCCTGTCATGGCGCAGTTGGCAGCGTAGCGAGGATTACTATTCCGAAGGGCAACTGCTGTGGCTGGAGGTCGATACGCTGCTGCGTGACCTGTCGCACGGCCAGCATTCGCTGGATGATGTAGCAAGGCGGTTCTTTGGCGTTGATGATGGCAGCGTCGTGACCCACACCTACCGCCGCGAGGACATGATTGCCGCCCTGAATGCGGTCCAGCCCTATGACTGGGCCAAATTCCTGCATGATCGCGTGGATGTCGTGACCCGTCATGCCCCGCTGGAGGGGCTGGCGCGTGGTGGCTATCGCCTGACCTACACGACGGAGCCTACGGCGTACCAGTCCGCGCGGGAGACGATACTGAAGATGCATGACTACAGCTTCTCCCTCGGGTTTTCCCTGAACCAGAAGGGCAAGCTGCTGAATGTCGAATGGAACAGCCCCGCATGGCAGGCCGGCCTGACGATGGATGAAGAGGTCGTTGCGGTCAACGATCTCGCCTTCGATGCCGATACCCTGTCCGATGCGATCACGGCGGCCAGCGCGAATGGCGCCGCTCCGATCCGTCTGCTGGTGCGTGCGGGGGATCATTACAGGACGGTCTCCATTCCCTATCATGGCGGGCTGCGATATCCGCGACTGGAGCGTATCGCCAATACGCCCGACATGCTGGCCGATATCCTCAAGCCCCGCGTGGTTACGCCATGAAGGTTACAACCAGACGGCTGCTGATGGGGGGTGTCCTGCTGCTTGGGGCATGGCAGGGTGTTGCGCGGGCCGACACGTCGCAATGTTTTGCCGACAGCGCGGCGACGCAGACCTATACGCTGGGGATTGCGCGCAATGCCGCGATCACCCCCGATGGCCGTGGGGTCATGTTCCTGCGCAGCGGCGCGCAGGATACGGCCCTGCAGTTGTGGTATCATGATATTGCCACAGGCCAGGACACGGCACTGACGCATGTCGCCAGCGCGAATGAACACCTGTCGGTGGAGGAAAAGGCCCGGCGGGAGCGTGCACGCCTGACGATGACCGGCGTGACCGCATTCGAGATGGCCGATGCCGGCACGACCGCCATCGCCAGTCAGGCGGGACACCTGCTGCGGATCAGCCTGTCCGATCATGCGGCGACGGCATTGCCGGGGGATGACTGGGGCGCGCCGAGCCTGTCCCCCGACGGGCGTCACGTCGCGGCCGTCAAGGGCAATGACATCCACATCATCACACTGGCGACGGGAAAGGCGCATCGCCTGACCCATGGTGGCACGGCGGACCTGACCCATGGCGTGGCGGAATTCGCGGCGGCCGAGGAACTCGACCGGCATGAGGGCATGTGGTGGTCGCCCGACAGTCGTTTCCTTGTCTATGAGGAAGCGGACCTGTCCGGGGTGGAAAAGCACTATATCGCCGACCCGGAAAATCCATCGACGCCTCCTGTCGCATTCCGCTATCCCAAGGCAGGCACGCCCAATGCCAGGGTGCGTCTGGGCATCATAAGGCGCAGTGGTGGCGGGACACGGTGGATACGCTGGGACAGCACGCGTTACCCGTATGTCGTGCGCGTGGTCTGGTCAAAGGAGACCGGGCGCCTGTCGCTGGTGGTGATGGACCGTGCACAGGACGAGGAACATGTCCTGGACGTCAATCCCCATACGGGCCGGACGAAGGAACTGCTGTCCGAACATGATGCCGCATGGGTCAATATTGCCCCCACGGCACGGACGACGGGCCTTGCCCTGCCCTACTGGATGAAGGACGGGCAGCATTTCCTGTGGGCGTCGGAGCGCAGTGGCCAATGGCAACTGGAGATGCGGCACGCGGATGGGACGCTGGACCATGTCGTAACCCCCCCGACCCTGCCCTTTGCCTCGCTTGATGATGTCGATTTTGCAGGAAACACGATCACCTTCACCGCGACACCGGACCGGATGGGAACGGCGGTATATCGTGCCGATCTGCGCACTGGCGCGGTCACGCCCCTGGCGACGGCGGCGGGATTGCATCAGGTGAACTTCACGCCCGGCCGCCATGACCAGTTCATCGACCGTTTCAACGCCGCGGACGGCAGCCTGCGCGTCCTGCTGCGTGGACGTGACGGGCAGGTCACGGGCAGCCTGCCTGATGTGGCGCGTGCACTGCCGCCGTTCAACATGCAGTTCCTGACGATTGGGGCACAAGGGTATGACGCAATGGTCGTCCGGCCCGTCAATTTCCACCGTGGACAGCGCCTGCCGGTCATCCTGTCGGTCTATGCCGGGCCGGGATACAAGGAGGTGCTGCGTGCACCGCGCATGCATGCGGAAAACCAGTGCCTGGCCAATCAGGGTTTCATTGTGGTCAGCCTTGATGGACGCGGGACGCCCGGCCGTAGCCGCGACTGGGAACGCGCCATACATGATGACCTTATTGACGCGCCGCTTGAGGATCAGGTTGCCGGTGTGACGGCGCTGGGCAAGGCATTTCCGGAAATGGATATGAAGCGCGTCGGTGTTTATGGATGGTCGTTTGGCGGCTATTTCACGGCCATGGCGGTCATGCGGCATCCCGAACTGTTCCGTGCGGGTGTGGCGGGTGCTCCGCCGGTCGATTTTTCCGATTATGATACTGCCTATACCGAACGCTACCTTGGTCTTCCCGATCAGGATGTCTCGGGCTACCGCACCAGTAACGTGCTGACCTATGCGTCCGGCCTGTCGCGTCCGCTACTGCTGATCCACGGGGTGACCGACGACAATGTCTATTTCATCAATACCCTGAAACTGACACGGGCTTTGGTGACGGCAGGGCGGCCGTATGACCTCATGCTGCTGCCGGGAACGCACATGCTGTCCGATCCGACGCTGCGTTCGCATGTGGCGATCGCCCGCATGCAGTATCTGAAAGATCACCTGTCCAGCGGCAGGTAGCCGCATGGTCCCGGCTTGCACGACTGCACGCATGCCGGGACCTATGGGTGGTTTTGGAAAAATATTTCATGAAAAGTTAAAAGTTTTTGGGTGCTGCCTTTTTTTAAAAGACAGCGTTCTTCGAAGTTTTTTTGGGGCCTGTTGGGAATTATGCTTTTTTCAAGCATCTGCATATGATTCAAAGCCTGTATGGATCGCTTCGTACTGACAGACGCC